>CACZRN010000118.1 GCA_902783625.1 uncultured Prevotellaceae bacterium | reverse complement strand
TTCATAGCATTATTCGCTGCGTTCTGAACGGAACTGGCGACATTCTGTCCCACATTCTGGGCAGTGTTAATAGCATTATTTGCTGTGTTCTGCATGGAATTAGCGACGTTCTTACCCATATTCTGGGCTGTATTCATCGTCTTGCCAGCTGCTTTCTGAACAGAACCGGCAGCATTCTTTACCATATTCTGAGCTGAGCCAGTAGCATTCTGTGCTGCGTTTTGCACAGTGCTGGCAGCGTTTTCAGCTGTATTTTGCAAGCCAGATACGGCATCCTCCGCACCTTTTTTGATAGAATCGGCCGCTTTTGATAAACTATCAAGGAATCCCATGCGTATATTATTATAAAAGGTATTATAAAGGCTTAAAAACAAAAGGTAAATCCTTGGAACCCCATGAGAGGCTCCAAGGATTATGTAAGATGACTAGTTATCGATCGTCCAGCGGTTATTGTGACGAGCATTGCCAATAGAAATCTCCTTGGCAGAGATGGTGAACTCCTCATACTGCTGTACCTCATTCTTATTATCATAGGTTTCAGCATACTCTACGAGATAGCCCTCTGTGAAGTCGAGATGCTTCATCTCACCACCCTGACGGTTGGGGAATGATATTGTGCCCGACTTACTCATGTATGTGTCACACATCCACTCAAGCAGTTCGGTATTACCGTCATCGTTTGACTTTACCTTTACATAAATCTTACCACCGCGAGTGGTACCTGTAGGCTGACCTTCAACATCGGTCTGCTGATTCAGTTCGTAACGAACGTACATCACTTCACGCTCGGCTATGCCGTCAGCGTTGATAGTTACTGTTCTTGTTGCCATATCTGTTTGATTTTAAAAATTAATAACATCAATTATTTACGAAACATTTTGATCCCATTCCACACCAGCTTGTCCATTGTGACCTGTCAGCTCGATGAAGAAGTTCTTAGCTGCGAAGAAAGGCTTCAGCTCTACCTCAATCTTAATGTCTTTTGTCTTGGGATCTTGATTAATACCTTTAAGGTTGTAATTCTCAATAAGTTTGCCTGGGCCTTTATAGTCACTCAAGAAGTCGTGTACAGCCTGTTGCAGTTCTGCTTTCACAGCCGAGTTCCAATTGATGAATGCCTCGTCGTTGAAGAAGTTCTGGAACACTTTTCCTATCCAGTCGAACACACGTACGATAGGATACTCTTGCAGTCCGAGAGTTGCACCGTTATAAAGTGAACGATTCGAGAATGCCATTGTGCGTCCATCTTCTTCCACCATAGGAATCACGCCCTGATCTATAAGAGCGGCGATTTCCGACTTACGCAAGTCAAGGCGTGCGCCCTTCACATTGCTCAGCGTTCCGAATTTCTTTCCTGCAGCACCTTGTGCTATAACAATCTCATCGGTGTTGGTCATACGTCCTGCCAAAGCTGCTGAAGCTGGTACATACAAATCATCATCTTCGTCTGCTAGCTCCGACTTTTTACGTCCAAGCAGATAGTTACATGTCATGACGACATTAGCCATTTTGGCTTCCTGTCCCTGCATATTAGCATCGTCGAGTTCATCCTTAAGCATGCTGAAATTCTGACTGTCCTTGAAATCAGTAACCATCATCACCTTGTTGCGATAAGCTGTGTCTGCCCACATACGAATGGTACTTGAGTCGCCCAAATAACCTGGGATAATAAGCAGGCTGTAATTGTTCTTAAGACTCAGACGGTCATAGTATTTCTCCATCTCGTCGCGGATAGCCATGGTATCTTCCGAATCATGATACTCTAACTCTTCCTTGTTTACGTTCATCAATGTCAGACAATCCATCTTTCCCTGACCGGCATTTGCAAAGAATGAGTCGAGAGCACGATAAGTGATCTCGAGTTTTCTTATTTCCTCGTGCACATTGAAGAGATTGTTCTTCATGTTCTGCTCTGCTTTGTCGCGTTTTGCCTTACATGAGTCGATAATCTGCATTGGATCGGTGCCTCCATCTTCAAGGATGCTCACCCAGAGTTCCAACTCGTTCTTCAATTTCTGACGGCTATCAGCATAAGCCGAGTCTGAAAGGAATATGTTCTTTACAGCCTTACGACGTGGGTCCATGTTCTCAACACCCTTGATAAGGCCTTTAACCATTTGGAAACCACCAAATTTGTTAAGTCCGTCAAGACTTTCCTGTAGTAAACCCGCAGGGTTTTCTATTTTTTCTCTTTCACGAAGTTGTACGGCCTCGCCTTGAGCTTCTTTTTTCAATTCTTCTGGCATATTCTTTGTCTTTTAGTATTAATTAATATACGTTACTTATTCCGCCTCTTCAATCTCTGCCAACAGAGCCTTCAGTGCGTTTTTCAGATTTCCGCGCGCAGCCTCGTCTTTAAGTGTGTTGCGCAGTGTTTTGTTCTTCTCCAACTGTCGGATAACAGAGTTGTAGGCATCAATTTTGCCTTTAGCAGATCCGAGCAGTTCGCTTTGAGCAATCAGCTGCTCATCTTCGAAATCCTTGATCTGCTTGAAATCGAAGTCCTCATATACAGCACCACCCTCTTCGGTTTCCATGGTGACACCTTTCTTGCTGGGTTGATAGTGTTCAAAGACTTCTTTCATGCTCTTAGGCTTAAAGCCCTCTCGCTCTTCGTCGGTGTTAGGAGCCTCGTCAGTGAACTGGTCGGCATACAATGCACGGTTTTGTGGGAACTCGATGATGCCATCCTGTGCTTCCACGTCGAGTACTTTTGTAATAACAGTCTTTCTTGCCATAGTACTTTATTGTTTTATTGTTAATAATTAAAAATTTATTCTTTTTACTCTGCTGATTCTTCATCGGGAGTCTCTGCAGGAGGTGCATCCTCGGAATCGGGAGAGTCTATATCCCAGATAATCTCTTTCTTCTCCTCGTCGTACTTCATGGTGACGGTGTCACCAGGGGTGATAGTTCCGGCAATAATGAGTTTTGACAGAGGGCGACGAATCTCTTTCCTGATAATACCGAGGATAGGACGTGCACCATAATGTGCGTTAAATCCGACACTTGTGACATACTTACGTGCCGACTCGTCGATCTCCAACGTGATATTCTGCTCGTTCAAGGTCTTCAAGAGGTTCTTGATGTGAATATCAAAGATACGGTTTATCATTTCAGGAGTAATCGGCGAGAACGGAACGATCTCGGTAAGACGGGCAAGGAATTCTGGACGGAAATTGCCCTGCATCACCTCTAGCATCTGGTCGTGAGTGGGCACTTTGCCCTCACCGAACGACTTGAAGATATATTCGGAACCGATGTTCGAAGTGAAGATGATGAGTGAATTAGAGAAGTCGCCAACACGTCCCAAACGGTCGTGCAGCTTACCTTCGTCGAGAATCTGCAAGAACAAATCGAACACCGACTTGTGTGCTTTCTCAATCTCATCGAACAGCACCACACTGTAAGGGTGCTGACGAATCTGGTTCACCAACAGTCCGCCTTCTTCATAGCCTACATATCCCGGAGGTGCGCCATAGAGCAAAGCCACTGAATGCTCTTCCTTGTATTCCGACATATCGAAACGCAACATTGCCGTTTCGTCGTCGAACAAGAAATTAGCCAGCGATTTGGCCAACTCTGTCTTACCTGTTCCGGTAGGACCAAGGAAGAAGAACGAACCCATTGGCTGTCCTTTCTTGTTTAATCCTGAACGACTCTCAAAGATAGCATCGAGAATGCTCTTGATGGCATGGTTCTGTCCAACCACACGTTTGTGCAAGATCTCTTCGGCATTGCTCAGTTTCTCACGCTCCTCGCTTTGTATGTTTCCCATGGGGATACCAGTCATCTTGGCCACCACATCGCGAACAGCATCTTTCTCCAGCTTAGCGGGCTTAACACTCTTTTCCGGATCTTCAGTAGCAGCATCGAGCACTGCCATCTCGCTGGCTATCTTCTTCGAAGCCATTGCACGGTCAAGCAAATCGAGTGCAGATGACGGTAGCCGTCTGTCGGGCATATAGCGCTTAGCCAGACGTACTATTTCAGCAGGGACATCGTCTTCAATCGGCAGATGGTGGAATTGCTCATAACTCTCGCGTTTGCTCTGAATGATGGCAACGGCCTGCTCTTCAGTAGGTTCCTCAACGGTGATTTTCTCGAAGAATGCAGTGAACTCCTTGTCTTTCTCGATATCCTTTGTATATCCGTCGATGGTAGAAGTGCAGACGACTTGTAACTGATTCTTCGAAAGGAGTTTCTTCAAATTGGGTAGAATACCATTCAATACTGATTGCTTGTCCTCTACACGATGGAAATTCTCGATAACCAGTACAGGTTGAGAAAGGCTAAGCAATGAGTCGGACAATTGTTTGAAACGATCTTCTATCTCGCCTTTGTAGCTCACTCCCTGACTCAATGAAATCAAATCAAGTTCATAAGGCTCAAGGTTCTCCAGCGATGCAGGTACTTTCTTATCGCGCACACGTTGCATGATACCATTAATGAGGCTTGTCTTACCTACGCCTGTCTCACCAACGATGAGAATGTTGGCACGATCCTTACGCGCCAGCACTTCTACAACGGATAGTATTTCCTTATCAAAACCAATGACATCGGCATCAGGAAGATCACTGAGCATAGAAATGCAATACTCCGAGCCATTAGCACCGCTGGCAAAAGTCTTAGCGGAGGAACCGCCACCAGAAGGTGCAGACGGAGTCTTGGCTGACGGATCTGCCTGTATGGTGCGGATTATTTTCTCTGGCTGCAATGGCAGAGTCTTCAACTGTTCGTAGCTGAAACCTACGCCAGGCTTTACAAGCGCTGCCAGCAGACAGGGTGGTGTCACTTCAGGCAGGCCACAAGTCTCTGCTATCTCGGCAGCCTCGCGCACGACATTCTCTGAATCGTGCGATAGTTCAATACCTTTCATTCCATATGGCGACTTGTCGCACTGCTGCATACGCATGTCGGCCCAGTCAACCATATAATAATAATCTTCGTCGAGAGTGTCCTCGATATAATTCACCATGCCAGCGCTCTTGTGCAACATGGCACGCAACAGATGAGCCGGTTCGATTTTCGGCGACTTGTTGTCAGTCGCAAACGATTGTGCGATGTGCAACAGATCGAACGGGAAATTTTCCAACATTCTTTTGTATTTTTCCATAGGTTAACTATTTTATATGATGCTTAAATGACTCGATGGAACGAAAGCAACGGCAACGGCCGTAATGCCTTCTATATGAACAACGACATGTTTGTTTTTCTTGATACGTTTGATTACGCCCTCCACTCCGGCAAAGGTTCCTTCGTTTATTCTCACGCGGCGACCTTCTTTGCCGATAAAATTCTTATAATCGAGAAATATGACGCTGTCATCTTGAACAGAGGCGACACGCATGAAATTGTTCATCTGGTCGTCAGGTACGATTATTATCTCGCGCTGACCGTCACCTCCTGCCACGGGTCTCATCATATAGCGCATCGGCTCACATTCTTTCATGGTCGTCTTCAAATGGGTCAACGCCTCCTGAGTCGAATGCACAAAAATAAGATTATGTATGGCAGGCACCAGCTTTCTTTTCCTACCTTGTTTGGTTTCAACAAACTCATAGCGCATCGGAACAAAGTTCTCAATGCCCAAAAGATCCAGCTGCTCTTTAATTTTCAGTTCCCGATGGTAGGTGACACGCATGGGAAACCATTTCAGGTTTAACATCTGAGTAGTTAGATGTGCTGAGACAAAAGAAAAGGGACACTACAAAATAATTTGCAGATTATAACAGTGATAAAAAAAATACCTTAATATAACACCCCATATTATGCACTGGCCTCCAGCAACAGCAATAGTATGTATATTACAAATACATCTTCAGATGCTTAGAAAACATATTATCAATCGCAAAATTACATAAATAAAATTTAAAAAACAAAACAATTATTCAAAAAAAATAAAAAAAATACACGAAAAAGAATAGGTTTGTAAAGCAAATGACAATTTTAACATTTTCAGCATAAAGTTTACACTTTCACAATCTGATGAGCGAGTTGAAAAATGTAACATAAATCTTATCAATTGTACTATATAAACAAGTCTTCAAATAAAGAGGCTCTTAATCGACGGATAAGAGGCCCTTTAGTGACGGTTAAGAGGCTCTTTAATGACGGTTAAGAGGCTCTTTATTGAGAAACATGTGTGCATATACATTTGTCTAAGAAAAAGCAATTCGATACTTATCGCATTTTTAATTCACCCGAAAGGTTTTTACAACCAGACCTTAGGCAAAATTACACTTGCAAGAATACGCTCTCCGGAGAGTGGGTGCGATTGCTATAGCGGAGACGTTATTGCAACAAAAGGATAACTGGGATATATTTTTTTCACTTTTTTCGGCATTTTTTTTTCTACTTACTCTTTTTTCACTATCTTCGCAGCTGATATGGCTACGAACACTCGAAAGCGTCTCAACAGGATTTGGAGCGACACGGCAAAGGTGCTGCTGTCGCTGGCATTGGGCGGAGCGATACTCTATTGGATGTATCGCGACTTCGATTTTAAGAGCATTACGGGTGTGATGCTTCACGAGATGGACTGGACGTGGATGTGGTTGTCGCTGCCCTTTGGAGTGCTGGCACAGGTGTTTCGCGGCTGGCGATGGCGTCAGACGCTGGAGCCGCTGGGTGAGAAACCACGCAAAGGGGTATGTATCAACGCCATATTCCTGTCGTATGCCGTCAGCTTGGTTATCCCCCGCATCGGCGAGTTTGCCCGCTGCGGCGTGCTAAGGCGCTACGATGGTGTCTCCTTCCCGAAAGCACTAGGTACGGTGGTCACCGAACGTGCCATCGACACACTGCTCGTGGGCATGATAACAGGACTGACGCTGCTTCTACAGTTCAAAGCCTTCAACACCTTCTTCGACCGCACGGGGACATCTCTCTCGGGACTGCTGCGCTCGTTCACCACCACTGGTTACATCGTCACTGCCATCTGCGCGCTAGCTGCGGCATTGCTGGTTTGGTATCTGCTACATATGCTGTCGGTGACAGGGCGCATACGCCAGACGCTTTCAAGCATCTGGCAGGGTGTGCTCTCACTAAATAAAGTGAAGAATGTGTGGTTGTTTGTAGCACTCACGCTGGCCATATGGGCAAGCTATTTCGTGCACTACTACCTGACGTTTTATTGCTTCGAGGCTACAAGTCATCTGGGATTGTCGTGTGCCCTCGTCACGTTTATCGTGGGAAGCATTGCTGTCATCGTGCCAACACCAAACGGTGCGGGGCCGTGGCACTTCGCAGTGAAGACGATGCTCATCCTCTATGGCGTGGCCGACAATGCAGCGCTCTACTTCGTGCTCATAGTGCATACCGTGCAGACGCTGCTAGTGGTCTTACTCGGCGTATGGGCTTGGATAAGTCTTTCCTTTACAAAACTGAAAACCAAATAAATTCAAAATCATGACAAACGAAATCTGTAAACTACAACCCGAGTGCATATGGAAGAATTTCTTCGCACTCACACAGGTGCCACGCCCAAGTGGTCACCTCGACAAAATCCAACAGTTCCTGCTCGACTTTGGCGCTAAAGCTGGCGTAGAAGTATTCAAGGATCCGGCAGGCAACATCGTAATGCGCAAGCCCGCAAGCCCTGGAATGGAAAATCGCAAGGGCGTTATCCTGCAAGCACACATGGATATGGTGCCGCAGAAGACTCCCGAGTCGAAGCATAACTTCGAAACCGACCCGATAGAGCCATGGATCGACGGCGAATGGATAAAGGCCAAGGGTACTACTCTCGGTGCCGACGACGGACTCGGAGTGGCTGCCATCATGGCTGTGATGGAAGACAAAACACTCTGCCACGGACCAGTAGAGGCACTCATCACTGCCGACGAGGAGACGGGCATGTATGGTGCTAACGACCTGCCCGAGGGTGAACTCAACGGCGACATTCTCCTTAACCTCGACTCCGAGACTTGGGGGAAATTCGTTATCGGCTCGGCAGGAGGCATCGACGTTACCGCCACACTCGAATATAAAGAGGTGGAGACCGACGCAGAGGATGCCGCAGTGAGAGTCACACTGAAAGGTCTGCGCGGAGGACACTCTGGTCTGGAGATTCACGAGGGGCGCGGTAATGCCAACAAGCTGATGGTGCGCTTTGTCCGTGAGGCTATCGAGACCTGCGAGGCACGACTGGCAACATGGCACGGAGGTAACATGCGCAACGCCATACCATTCAAGGCTGAGGTGGTGCTCACACTGCCGAAAGAGAATGTCGTGGCACTGAAAGAACTGGTGGAGGCATGGAAGGCTGATTTCATCGACGAATACAAGGGCATCGAGAGCGGCATTGAGTTCTTCGCAGAGGATGTGGAGACACCGAAGACAGAAGTGCCCGTGGAGATTCAAGACAATCTCATCGACGCCATCTACGGCTGCCACAACGGCGTCGTAAGGATGATTCCCGCTTATCCCGATGTGGTGGAGACGAGTTCTAACCTCGCAATAATCGACATCGAGAATGGTAATGCCGCCATCCAAGTACTGGCACGCTCAAGCCGCGAGAGCACAAAAGACTATGTAGCGACAATGCTCGAGAGTTGCTTCTCAATGGCTGGCATGAAGGTGGAGTTCTCTGGAAGCTACGGCGGATGGGATCCTAACCCCGAGTCAGAAATCCTGCACCTGCTCTTGAAGGTGTATAAAGAACTCAACGGACAGGATGGCATCATTCAAGTGGACCATGCCGGACTGGAGTGCTCGGTTATTCTGGGCAAGTATCCACACCTCGATGTGGTCAGTCTCGGTCCTACCCTTCGCAGTCCACACACCACAACAGAGCGTGCTCTCATAGCCACCGCCGCTCCGTTCTGGGCACTGCTGAAGAAGACACTGGAAGAAATACCAGCGAAATAACGGCAACGCTAACGATAATATAAAAAGCGACATAAAAGCCCTCCCTGCGATATACTGCTGCAGGGAGGGCTTATTGTATTTATATGTATAAAAATGTTTGTGTTCTTAATGTTTCCTGCGATTAAGATTTCCGACTTCGTCAGTGGCGTCATTCGGCAATCCTCTTCGGAGCATTGGGGGTAAGGAATCCATTGTAATCAACCACCTGACGCTCGTTGCGATGACTCATAACGGGGAACCAGATATCGTCTTTCGTCAGTGAACATTCACGGATTATGTCGATGGCATACTCCAAGCGACCGAAGTGGGAATCGACATTGTTTGTCCCGAAGGTGAACTTCAGTCCACGTGCTTTTGCCTTGCGGATGAAATCAACCGACGGAATCTTATATCGGGGATTTATCTCCACGGCGATGTTGTGTTTCACAAGTACATCTAACACTCTGTTCATACGCTCCGGAGTCCAATATTTGTCGTAGTCGGCCATCCACTCGTCGGGGATATACGTCGCATTTGCGTATATATCGGCAGGCTCATTGTCGAGTATCTTCACCGTCTGATCAACGATTACATCCATATACTGCTGCGGTGTGAGACTGTCGAGCTGCACCTCCTCAGGTCGGTAGATACGTGCTATGCGGCGTTTCTGATCCACTATGGTCATTGCGTCGGTGAAGAGATAATCGAATATTGCCAACGCCTCGGGGCTGAATTGTGTTGACCATCGTCGCCCCTCACCCTGCACACCACAGAGGAACGGCAGCGGCTTCACCTCATCGTAGTAGGCATACACCTCCTCGTCATTGGCAAGCATACGCCCCACTCCACCCTCTCCGGCGTTGGGAGCAACACCGTAGTTGATGCCGTAGTTCATCGACATGGCATGTGCCATCTCCTTTGTGAGGTCACCTTTTAGGTGAACATGATAGTCAATAACAGGGAAGAATGTCTGCTGCAGTCGGATGATGGAGTCGTTCTGCTCATCGACAGGCGGCAGTGTATCGTTCTTGTTCACAGCATTGTCGGGCAGCGGAGTGAGCATCATATTGCAGAAGAGCGTATTCCCCGAAATGCCTTTCAACCATATATTTCCCTCGCTCAAGATTCTGTTGGCGAACTCAGGAATACGGTATGGCTCAGATGGTTCGGTGTAGCACACCACATCCACGCCGTTCACCTTCACTGAAATATTCTTCCCACGCACTGCAACCTCGAAGTCGAACCACTCTCCATCTGCTGCCAGAGAGCGATAGATGTTTCTTACTGCTGCAAGACTGCCTGTCTTCAGCGTGCCGTCGATGGCTCCGTTGTGGAACATAACCTCATAGCCATCCCTCCCATTTGAGTGCAGCATAAGCGCTGCCACAGCTCCGGAATCTGAAAAAGCCTGCCCCGTCAGCACAAAGTTCTTGCATCGCATGCCCATCCACTCCTGTCCTTGGCTCACACAGAGGGTGTCGCCATGCCAGACACTGTCGCCCATCACCCACTCAGTGAGCGATATGCTTTCGCCGACTCGGTTGCATGATGTCATCACGACGAAAAGCATCAATGCGAGAAATGTAATGAAAAAAAATCGGATAGTCTTCATAATATTCTATGTTTTAACTCTACTTTATTCGCAAGTTGAAGGCGACAAGGAGTTCAAGGAGTACAGGACATTAGCCTTTATTTAGTGCATAGTGCATTTCACTTTTCACTTTCCACTTTTCACTTTTCACTTTTCACTCCGACCGCAAGGGAGGTAACTTCCCGTTTAGCTGAAAACGATTCATCACTGCGGCATCGGAAGCGGTCCGATGGTGCGTCCGTAATATCCCGTGACGGCAGCAAGGAGGAAGTAGTAGTTCTCTGCCAGATAGTTATATCCCGTAGGCTCGCCACCCTTTGTTCGCCAGTCGATGCTTTGCTGATAGCCTGGCATGATGCCAGAGTGGGTGTAGTCGCGCTCAAAGGTTGCCATCATGGTGAAGAGGATGTGGTCGGCCTCAGTCCTCATGCCGACATGATAGAGTGCCTGTATGAGATGATATGCCGCTTGTCCGCAGAGTCCACCATTTTCGTAGCGGCCCCAGCGACACATCTCATCCCAGCCGATACGGTCTTTCTTGTCAACAGGGATAATATTCCCGGGCACCCCATAGACGAAGTCGAACCCTTCGGCACGCAGCATCTTCAGCATCTTCTTCAATATCTTTTTCGAATAGCCTTTCGGCACAAGGTCGAGATATATCGCCATAGAGTTGACAAACGTGAAGGCGTAGTCGTGGATGTTGCCGTCTTTGCTTATCCAACCGGCATAGAGTCCCGACTTCGGGTTATAGAATGTCTTGTGGAACACGGCTCTGAATCTGTCAAGGAAACTATCCACTTCGGCTTTCTCGGCAGTCATCCCCAGCTTCCCGAAAATCTCCGAGGCATTGGTCAGTGCACGGTATGCCAGCAGATTGCGGTAGGCATTCTTATGCCCGAAGGCGAAGTCATCCCACCAGCAGACGGTCTGATTCTTGTCACCCATATAGTTTCCGTGATATGGGTCTTCGAGGATACCGTCGCCATCGGTGTCGGTCATCAGCACACCCCTCACCAGCTGCCTGAACTCCCTGATGTATTTCCTGAGGAATGCCCAGTCGCCTGTGGCGGCGATATAGTCGTAGGTAGCCACAATGGTCGATTCCGTGCCTTCATATCCGAACCCCCGCAGACGGCATGCGGCGCTGTCGATCATTTCGCGGAAGGCAAACTCTATGCTCTCTTTTATGCCGTCGCGCATGCCAAACGACGTATCGAAATCGGTGGTAAACGGCAGCATGTCGGCTTTGAAATAGAGTGCTATGTGTCCATAGCCGGCAAGATGTATGTCGTCGCCTATCGTCTGGCTGTTAGGCTCAAGAGTGAACATATTCTGCCAACAGCGTTTCAGCCCGTCGAACCTGCTGTCGCTGAAGTCGGCGACGGTCATGGCGGGATAGTTTTCCTCGAGCACCTTAAATGTCAGCGTCACCTGCTTGTGCGCCGTCTGGGCATGGAACGAGAGCATTATCTCGCCCAGGTGCAGCGCCTTACGCTCCTTATGGCTGTGCAGATCGCCCTGCCCGAGGTTCTGCCCCGCATTGTCCCAGTCGGGCACCATGTGCTCTTGTATATACACATCGGGCTCGGAAGCCTCTACCAGCACATTGCCGAAATCGGGGAAGGTGAGCACGGCGGGCAGGCGGTTGCTCTCTTTTATCACCTTCGGGGCGAACATCCCATGCGGGCGGTCATACTCGTCAGAGGGCGCAATGCCTATCTTATCCGACCATACCGACAACGGCACCACATCGGGAGCGAACGCCATACGGAACAGCTGTCCGCCCGCCTCACCCTCGCGGCTTGTAATGTCGATAGCGAATGTGCGCTTGTCGAGGCCTCTCACCTCGAGCGACATCATCCCGCCGCGGAATGCCACGGTGTCGTAGCCGATGCTGTTGTCGCCCGTCCTGACGTGCGAGCTTTTCACGCCGAACGAGTTCTCGCCGTCGCGAAACATTGTCGCTCCCATGCCCGGACGCAGATGGTTGCGCTCGGCATAGTGATGGCTGCGGCCGCCGCTCTCCACGCCAAAGAAGGTCATCATGGGGAAGTCGCCGTACCACGACATTGTATAATATTGCGTGCGCATGTGCGCAAGGCCGCGGTTGAGGTCCACGCGTATATCGCCAGCGGCAGCGATGGCGCCAGCCCACAGGGAGGCAGACAACAGGAGGGTGATAAAACGTCTGTTCATAATATTACTCGTATTGTGCCCCCTGCCCCGCGCTGTCGTCGGCAGGGCGAAGGGGCAACACCGATGCGAAGTTACGAAAAAAAATCCATACGCGTGCATTTTTCCGCCTTAAAACCTGCTCGGGCTGCCATAACGCTGTCGCTCACGCCGTCGTCGCCATGCCCGCGACTGCTCTGCCAAAGCGCGATTGCAGGCGCAAAAGAATTAAAAATCCGTCTCACCACAATGCAGTAATTCTGCCATTTGTATCGTCTTCAGAAAATTTTGCTAGCAAAATTTTCATTAAAGAGGCTTTCTAATGGCATTAAAGTGCCCAGTTATTCGAAATTTTGCTAGCAAAATTTTCTTTGTACATTTTTTTAACCGAAACAATCTCCATATCTGATTGCTGCATAAGGCTTTACACGCCATCGCAAGTGAGACGATAGCTCAATGGCAAGAAAAGAGTAGAAGACAACCGAAAAAACATTTTCTGCAGGATATTATAGTTAAAATATCAAAAACATGGTTGTTCACAGACAAAAAGACATATCTTTGTGGCAGAATAAAGGACTGCAGTCGCTGACAACGGCGCGACGACTGCATGATAACCGAAACATAATAACGCTAACAACAAACAGTCATGAGCAAAAAAATCATTACCCTCCTGCTGCTCACTGCGATGCCGGGTGTTGCGGCATGGGCACTGACAGTGGACAACCTGCGCGTGGAATCGCTTAGGAACCCCAGCGGCATTGACATGCAAGAGCCACATTTCACATGGCAGCTGCAGTCGGGCGAGCGCGGCATCGTGCAGGCGGCATATCAGCTAATCATCACCACCGACGTCGAGGGCACAGACATTGTCTTCGACTCGGGAACCATCGAGAGCGATGCCTCGGTGAGTGTCCCCGCGACAGGCGCCACACTGGAGCCGGCGACGCGCTACTACTGGAGCGTCACCGTCAGCGACAACAGGGGCAACAAGGCCACCTCGACAGAAAAGGCATACTTCGACACTGGCTTGATGACAACAGGATGGAGCGGTGCGAAGTGGATAAAGTATAGCCCCTACGCACAGGGTGAGGCGCCCGACGAGATAACCGACTACACCGTTGAGGGGAAGGTGAGGATAGAGCACACCGCGGCGGGACTGTGCTTCGCCATGCACGACACGGGCAACTTCTACTTCTGGCAGCTGAACACCGAGGGCGACTATCCGCGGTTGCGACCACACGTATGGAGCAACGGCAACCCCGCATGCCTCGACAACGTGAACCTGACGGGGAAGGTGGCGCTGAACAACAGCGACGAGTTCACCATGCGTATAGAGGTGACAGGAGCCAACCGCGCACGCACATTCATCAACGATGTGCTCGTGGACGACCGCACAGGCAACTTCAAGTTCGGCAAGGTGGGCATGCGTGAAGACCACGGTGAGCGCGACGGACAACCCGAGATAGGGGTGTATGACGATATTAAGGTGACAAAGGCCGACGGGACAGTGATGTTCGCAGAAGACTTCGAGACGGGCAGCAAATTCACCGGAGGCACGGTGACCGACGGCAAGCTGCGCATCGTGGGCTCGACAAACGGACATGTGCTGGTGTGGCAGAAAGATGGCGACGAGGCAAATACGCACTTCAGCATCGACTTCGACATGTATCTCGTGGAAGCCGCGGCGGCAATGATATTCTCGGCAACAACAGCTAACACATACCACATGTGGCAGATAAACGCCAACGACAACACGAATCCGGCAGTGAGACATCATGTGTATATAAACGGTAACCTCACGTGGAACGACTCGCAGTTCACGCAGTTCACAAAAGCCGACATCACAGGACATCTGCATCACTATCGCATCGAGGTGGAGGGTGATAAGATTTACACATACGTCGACGGCATCCTCGTGGATACCTTCACCGACAACAGCGGCACGGCAGTGATGGGAGATATCGGCATGCGAGTGGATAACAACACCGGCGAGGAGGCATACTACGACAACATCGTTGTGACACGATACGATGAAAGCGGCAACGCTACTGTCGTTCTCTCGGAAGACTTTGAGGAGCTTTCATCCGATCTGTTCTTCGACGCCACCATCGAGAACTTCCAGGGGAGCGGCATGTGCCACGTGAAGTCGCCGGCAAACGAGAAGAAGGTGATGCAGACAAGCACCGACGGAATGCCAATGTTCCGCAAGACGTTCAACATCGGCAAGAAGGTTGCGTCGGCAAAGCTATTCACCTCAGGACTGGGAGTGTACGACTTGTTTATGAACGGACAGCGTGTAGGTCATGTAGAACCCGACGGCACCACCATCTACGAAGAGCTGAAGCCAGGATGGACCGACTACCGCAAGCGCGTCTTCTATAGCACTCACGACGTGAGCACACTCATCACTGAGGGAAAGAATGCCATCGGTGCCATCGTCACACCAGGCTGGTGGGCAGGCGCTGTAATGCATGGAGCATACGGAGCACCGACAGTGGGATTCATTGCCAAGCTAATCATCAACTACGAAGATGGCAGTCAGGACATCATCGTCAGCGATCTCAGCTGGCTATCATCGAAGAAAGGAGCACTGAAACTCGGCGATATCTACGACGGTGAGATATACGATGCCCGACTCGCTTCCGACTGGACATCAGCCGATTACAACGACAGCCAGTGGAATGGAGTGGCGGAGAATCAGGAATTCAACGGTGTGATAAACGCCTTCACCGGTGGCTATGTAACAACTCTGCCAAAGGATAAAGTGCAGCAAGTGAAGACAGCCTCGGTGTATGAAGGAAGCACAGCGACCGGCACCGACTTCGGTATGGCTAACGTAGTGGCAACACAAGAGGGCACCGGAGCAATAACAGTGAAGAAAGGACAAGCCGTGGTGATCGACTTCGGACAAAACATTGTCGGCTGGGTGAACTTCAAAGTGAAGGGAAAGGCTGGCAACCGACTGAAGATGCGATTTGTTGAGATGCTCAACGACAACGGCTCACGCTCACGTGGCAACGACGGTCCGGGCGGCACACCATATCTTGCAAACCTGCGTTCGGCAAAGGCATCGCTATACTACACACTGAGAGGAGACGACGAGGGGGAGAGCTATCATTCTTCTACAACATTCTTCGGATTCCGCTATTGCGAGATAACACCATCCGACGATGTGGTCATTGAAAGCATTGAGGCACAACCCATCAGTTCGTCGACCGACGATATAGGTTCAATAACCACCAGCAATGAGTTGGTAAACCAGCTGTTCTCAAACATCACTTGGGGACAGCGTGGCAATCTGCTCAGCGTGCCAACCGACTGCCCGCAGCGCGATGAGCGACTGGGATGGGCTGCCGATACACAGGTGTTCTCATGCACTGGACTCTACAACGCCAGCATGGAATCGTTCTATCGTAAATGGATGCAAGACATGCGTGACGGTCAGAACAACGAAGGAGCATATCCCGGCATTGCACCGGAATGTTGGGGACAGCCATTCGGACAAACCGTATGGGCAGATGCAGGAATAGTGGTACCTTACAACATTTACGTTATGACAGGAAACAAGGAGGCTCTGCGCGAAAACTACACATCGATGGAGAGATACATGAACTTCCTTGCCACTCAGAAATTCGACGGCTATAGCTACAACGGCGGTGGACTCACATGGGGCGACTGGCTGTCGTTTGTCAACACCGACACTCGCTACATCGCCGTGGCATACTATGCATACACAGCACAAATGATGGCAAAAATGTCGTTGGCATTAAGCGAGAGAAGCAACGACTCATACTCGAGAAAAGCAAAAAGATATGAGCAGCTGTACGAAAACATCAAGGAAGAATTCCGCGGAAGATATATTACGCCAACCATAAAGCAAAACACACAGACAGCATATCTGATGGCACTGCAGTTTAATCTGCTCGACGGCGACGAGGAGTTGGCTCAATTCGAGAATCTACTCTCGGCAAACATCCGCGACAACGGATATAAACTGAACACGGGATTTGCAGGGACAGCAATCCTCAACACCACCCTATCGAGGTTTGGACTTACCGACTATGCCTACGACCTGCTGCTTCAGCGCAATTGTCCATCGTGGCTTTACAGCGTCGATCAGGGGGCTACAACCATCTGGGAACGCTGGAACTCATACACAAAGGAGAGTGGATTCGGTGACCCGGCAATGAACTCATTCAACCACTATGCATACGGAGCTGTGGGCGAATGGATGTACAGATATATGCTCGGCATAGAGTACGATGTGGAGCAGCCTGGATTCAAGCACATAATACTGCAACCACAACCCGACCGCCGCACTACATTGCCATCGGGACAGCAACTTATCACATCGGCTTCAGGAAATCACAGGTCGGGATACGGACTGATACACTCTGCTTGGCAGACTACCGACGATGATGCCATCACCTACGACTGCACTGTACCCGCTAACACCACAGCAACACTATTGCTTCCTGTGGGCGACGAGAATAGCGTGGTTTACGAGGGTAGCACCGTGGCAGAGGAAGCCGAAGGTGTAAGCTATGTGGGATACGAAAACGGATGCAAGGTCTTCGAACTTGGCTCGGGAACATACCACTTCACATCGAGCCTCAACACCGGCATCGCTTCAATCAATGCCGACTTGGAAGGGCAGTCGGCTCCCATCTATGATCTTGCCGGCCGACGTATGCGGTCCGACAACGCATCGACAACGGGGCTGCACCCTGGCATCTACATCTCGGCAGGAAAGAAATTTGTGGTGAGATAACACACCAAAGCGATGTCTTTTACCAGCATCACTTGATAGCTGACCGGCATCATTCTCCCTTTTGGGACAAACATAAAAAAACAGAGGCAACCTTACGGCTGCCTCTATTTTGTTGGGGTACTCGGACTCGAACCAAGAATGACAGGACCAGAATCTGTAGTGTTACCATTACACCATACCCCAAACTCTGCTGACCGAATCCATCGGTCTCTTTTGCGGATGCAAAGGTACGCCGTTTTTTCATAATGACAAATTTTTTAGCCACTTTTTTTCAAAAAAATATTAACAACGCAGAAAAAAGAAAATCTTTTTGGTCATTTTAAGAGTAAATAGACTATCTTTGCACATTATATATATTTATAACATCTAACATAACAAAAACCAAAGGAATAATTATTTTTCAATCATTGATGGACAATACGAAACAACTGCTTGACTGCATAGTCAGAGGCATACAAGAAAAGAAAGGACAGCGCATTGTAATAATCGACCTTAAATCTATAGAGGGTGCAATAACAAAATATTTCGTTGTTTGCCAAGGCAACTCCCCCACTCAGGTGGAGGCTATAACAGAATCGGTAGGCGACATGGCACGCGAGGAGTTGGGCGAGAAACCGACAAAGGTGATCGGGCTCGGCACAAGTCAATGGGTGGCCATGGACTATGTTGACGTGCTGGTGCATATTTTCGTGCCCGACATGCGAGAGTTCTACGATCTGGAAAATCTATGGCAAGACGCGCCCATACAGGAGATAGCCGATGTATAAAACTAAACAAGAGAAAAGATAATGAGCGAGAAAAATAACAACCAAAAGGACAACGAGAACCAGCCGAAAATGCCAAGGTTCAACATGAACTGGATCTATGGACTGATACTGTTCTCGCTAATACTGATGTTCTTTACCACGTCGGGCAACGGACTGTCGTCGGCTGATGGCATCAGCAAGAAAGTAACCTACACCAAGTTCAAGGCATACGTCGATAGCGGCTATGCCGACAATGTAGTGGTAAACAAGAAAGAAGGCACGCTGAAGATGTATGTGCCGGCAAAGAAGATACGCGACGTATTTGGGAAAGGCACACAGATGACAGGCACAAACCCGTATGTGGAAACTGAATACGGCTCTATCGACGAATTGGAGCACTATCTTCAGACAGCCATGGATGAAAAGAGAATCTCCGACTTCAGCTTTGAGAAAAACAAAGACAGCCTATTTGTTAACATTCTCATCAATCTACTGCCGTGGGTGATGATCATCTTAGTGTGGTTCTTCATTATGCGCATGATGAGCAGAGGTTCTGGAGGAGGCGGCGTGTTCAGCGTGGGTAAGTCGAAAGCCAAGATGTATGAAAAAGGCAACGACCTCGGCATCACCTTCAAAGACGTGGCAGGACAGGCAGGTGCAAAGCAAGAGGTGCAGGAGATAGTGGAATTCCTGAAAAACCCGCAGAAATACACCGAGCTAGGCGGAAAGATTCCAAAGGGCGCACTACTCGTAGGACCTCCGGGAACAGGAAAGACACTGCTCGCAAAAGCCGTGGCAGGAGAAGCAGGAGTGCCGTTCTTCTCAATGTCGGGATCAGACTTCGTCGAAATGTTCGTGGGTGTCGGTGCAAGCCGTGTTCGCGACCTGTTCCGTCAGGCAAAGGAGAAATCGCCATGTATTATCTTCATCGACGAGATTGACGCCGTAGGTCGTGCACGCTCTAAGAATCCGGCAATGGGCGGTAACGATGAGCGTGAGAACACACTCAACGCACTGCTGACCGAGATGGATGGCTTCGGCACTAACTCGGGAGTGATTATCATGGCAGCCACCAACCGTGCCGATATGCTCGACTCGGCACTGCTGCGCGCAGGACGCTTCGACCGTCAGATACATGTAGATCTGCCTGACTTGCAGGAGAGAAAAGAGATATTCCAAGTGCACCTGCGACCGATAAAGACTGATGCCTCTCTCGACATCGACTTCCTTGCCCGACAGACACCGGGATTCTCGGGTGCCGACATCGCTAACGTGTGTAACGAGGCAGCACTCATTGCAGCTCGCCACAACAAGAAGACCGTGAGCAAGCAGGACTTCCTCGACGCCGTTGACCGCATAATAGGCGGACTTGAAAAGAAGACCAAGGTGATGACTGCCAATGAAAAACGCACTATTGCACTCCACGAAGCCGGACATGCCACTGTTTCGTGGTTCTGCGAACATGCCAACCCACTCGTGAAGGTGAGCATCGTGCCACGCGGACAAGCACTCGGTGCTGCATGGTATCTGCCCGAGGAACGTCAGATAACCACAAAGGAGCAGATGCTCGACGAGATGTGTGCACTGCTCGGAGGACGGGCAGCAGAGGAGTTGTTCACCGGACATATCTCAACCGGTGCAATGAACGACCTTGAGCGAGCCACCAAGAGCGCATACGGAATGGTAGCATATGCAGGAATGAGCGACAAGCTCCCAAACATCTGCTATTACAACAATCAGGAATATCAGTTCCAGCGGCCATATTCCGAGACTACTGCAAAGGTGATGGACGAAGAGGTGATTAAAATGATCAACGAACAATATGCCCGCGCCAAGCAACTGCTCACCGAGCATAAGGAAGGACACAACGAGTTGGCAGAACTGCTAATATCGCGTGAGGTGATATTCGCCGAGGATGTTGAACGCATATTCGGAAAACGCCCTTGGGCAAGTCGCGCAGAGGAAATTATTGACGTTAACGGCAACAACAATAATAGCGATAATCATAACGATAACGACAAAGACGCTACTGATGCAGATGCTCCCGAACTGCGACTCGAGGACATGCCTGAAGATGTGCGCCAAGCACAGGAGGAATACAACGAGAAAACGAAAAACGAAAATACGAAAGAATAAAGTTTAGCAATGAAGAATTTCATAACAAGAGCCGTGAGCGGAGTCATCTTCGTGGCAATAATGGTGTTCGGATTGGCATTCAACGCCATGGCGATGATGTTTCTCTTCTCAATCATCACAGGTATGACAGTGTGGGAATACACCGGACTCATAAATGAGCGAAAGAGTGTCAGCGTTAATCGTTTCATCACCACCGCAGCGGGTGTCTATCTGTTTCTCGCCGTGGCAGGATTCTGCTCTGGCATCACACCCCCGACAGTATTCATTCCTTATCTGCTCACAATCGTCTATCTATTCATCTCCGAGCTTTACCTGAAGCAGGAAGATCCCATAAACGACTGGGCATATACCATGCTCTCGCAGATGTATATCGCCCTACCCTTTGCCACCATCAACATGCTGGCATTTAAGTCGTCTGCCGACGATGGCACAGTGTATTTCGACCGCATACTGCCACTCTGCATATTTGTATTCCTGTGGCTCAACGACACTGGTGCCTATTGCTTCGGTTCGCTGCTAGGTCGCCACAAGTTGTTCCCTCGCATCAGCCCGGGGAAGAGTTGGGAAGGAAGCATCGGAGGTGCACTGCTGGTGATGGTGGTGGCAGCTATAGGAGGATACTATCTCTGCCGCAACTATTGCGGAGTGATGAGTAGCGTGCCCGAGTGGATAGGGCTGGCGGTGATTGTCGTGGTATTCGGCACATGGGGCGACCTCGTCGAAAGTCTTTTCAAACGCACACTGGGAATAAAAGACAGCGGCAATGTGCTGCCAGGTCATGGAGGCATGCTTGACAGATTCGACTCGTCGCTGATGGCAATACCAGCTGCCGTCATCTACATCTATACACTTACCCTGATTTGAGGGATGCCGGATTTCATGGAATAGAACAACATAAATTGAAAAAGATATGAAGAAACATCTTTTATACCTTACTGCGCTACTTATTTCATGCAACGTGGCGATAGCAGACAACTGGATAACCTCTCTGCCCGATAATGTGTATATCACGCAGCTCTCTATCCCCGGCACCCACGATGCCGGCACAGGTAACGGATTCAGCGGCTTGGCAGCACTCTTCGGACCTACCACGGCACAGACACAGGACGTTACCATCAGCAGCCAATGGGATTCTGGTATCCGTGCCTTCGATCTGCGTCCTGCTGTGAGTGGCAGCACACTGCAAATCTTCCATGGCATAATGCAGACAAAACTGAGTTTCAGCGACGCTCTGAATACTATTTGCAAGAAGCTCGATGAGAATCCCGGTGAGTTTGCCGTGGTGATAATGCGCCACGAAGACGATGCTGACA
>CACZRN010000117.1 GCA_902783625.1 uncultured Prevotellaceae bacterium | reverse complement strand
GATTTTCAGTGTGGACCAGCCAGGGCTTGAACCTGGGACCTCCAGATTATGAGTCTGTTGCTCTAACCAACTGAGCTACAAGTCCGGAATTGGGATATTTTCCAAATTCGTGTGCAAAGGTAAGGAGTTTCAGCGAAACTGCCAAATTTTTAAAGATTAAAAAATATCTTCACGAGTTTAATTGTTTGTCAGCTGCAAGTTGTTTGCCAGTGGGTGAGATTCGCAATCGTGTTGAGTGATAGCATGTTATGGCATTTGATGCGCTATGTGAGATGTGAGAAGAGAGAATAAAATAGCAGGCATGATATGTGCAGAGTGATTCTGCGCCATCATGCCTGCTGTATCTAACACGCATTTATTTCATCTTAAACTCGAGTGTTCCTCCTGCAATGATTTGCTTGTGTGTCAGTGTGAGTCCACGCAGCGGCTGTCCGTTGAGTTTCACGCTCTTCACATGTATACGCTTCGGTGTCTTGTTCGGAGCGAGTATGGTGAAGTCGCGCCCACCATCGAGATGCAGTGTGGCACGTGTGAAGAGCGGTGTGCCGATGACATACTCTGCGGCACCGGCATTAAAGGGATAAAAGCCGAGCGAGGAGAAGATATACCATGCCGACATCTGTCCGCAGTCATCGTTTCCAGCATATCCGCATGGAGTGGCATTGTAGAATGTCGAGCGCACTTGATCCACAAGTTCTTGTGTGCGTTCGGGTTTACCGGCGAAGTTATAGAGATACACCGTGTGGTGACTGGGTTCGTTGCCATGAGCATATTGCCCGATAAATCCTGACGCATTACCATTCACCTCGCCACTGGTTGCCGTGAGCGAGAAGTTCTCATCGAGTTTCTTCAGGAATTCCTTTTCACCCCCAAGCAGTTCGATGAGCCCTTGCGGATTCTGCGGCACGAACCACATATACTGCCACGCATTGCCCTCGATGAAGCATGGCTGTTCGTAGCTGAGCGGATCGAAAGGCTCTATCCATTTTCCATTCTCATCTTTTGGGCGGAAGAATCCTATTGTGGGATCAAAGAGATTGCGATAATATTCGCTCCTACGAAGGAAATACTTATAGTCGTCATCGAATCCGAGTTTCTTTGCCACGGCAGCTACACACCAGTCATCGAAAGCCTGTTCGAGTGTTATGCTCACACTCGTGTTTTGCTTTGTCTGCGGCATGTATCCATACTTATCCCACACCTCGAATGGCGAATTCAAATGACTCCGCGTGCTACTCTCGCGCATTGCCTTGTATGCCCTCTGTACATCGATGCCAGGAAGCTCTGCGAGTATTGCATCGGCAACAACAGGAATGGCGTGGTTGCCAATCATGCAGTAGTTGTCTTGTCCCCACAGATCCCAGATGGGCAGGTATCCGTAGGTGTCGTGATGGCGCAGCATGTCGCGCACAAACTGCGAGGCTATATCAGGAGCGATGAGGGTGTAAAGCGGATGTGCGGCACGGAAGGTGTCCCAAAGACTGAATGTGCTGTGATATGTCTCACCCTCGGGCATCTGGCATATCTCGTAGTTGGTGTCCATATACCTACCATCGACATCGCTCATGGTGTTGGGTTGCATGAGCACATGATAAAGTCCTGTGTAGAAAATCGTTTTCTGCTCTTCAGTGCCCTCGATATCTATGCGCGACAACTCCCGCTGCCAAGTGTCGTGAGCCTGTCGGGTGTAGTAGTTAAAATCCCAACTCTGTGCCTCTGCCTGCATATTCTTCCTTGCACCGTTGATATCCACTGGCGAAATAGCCACGCGCACCATCAACTCATTACCCTCATTGGGGTTAAACGACAATGCAGCGCGCAGTGAGCGACCATTTATGACATCACTCTTACCAGCATTCCTACCACCGTCCATAAGCAGACGACTTGCGATGGGGCGTGAGAACTCAGCGCGGAAATACACTTTGCGCAACTTTGCCCATCCTGTGATGACGCGATAGCCCTCAATTGTGTGGTCATCGACAAAGCGCATCTGACTCTGTATTATCTGATATGCCCTGCGCCCGGCATAATATGCCTCGCCACGGAATGTGCTGCGATCGAGATCAAACACCACAGTCTGTTTCTGCCCCTGCGGGAATGTGTAGCGATGAATACCTGTGCGAGTGGTGGCAGATAGCTCAACTTTCACTCCACTCTCCTGCAACATAACCATATAGTATCCGGGACACGCCTGCTCCTTATCGTGACTATATGTCTGCGGAAACTCACCCTTCTGCAACTCCTCGGGCATGATGCTTGCCGTGGTGGGCATCAGACTGACATCAAACAAGTCGGTGCACCCTGTTCCGCTGAGATGGGTATGAGTGAAACCGTAAATCTTATCTTTGTTGTAGTCGTAACCCGAACAGGGATCCCATGTCACGTAATTTTCCGTCTCAGGACTCAACTGCACCATACCCTGTGGCATGGTTGCGCCAGGGAATGTACTGCCACTCAATGCTCCTGTGGCATCTGTCTGTGTGCCGATGAATGGGTTTACATACACTGTGTTGTCGATGGCATGAGCACCAGCAACAGCAATACCCCACAGTAGGGCAACAACAAATAATCTCTTCATCTAGTTTAATATTTTTTATTTCTCTTTTCTGACAAACACGGATTTATGCTTGCAGTGCAGTCATAAGTCCCGCACTCCTTGTTTTCCAGCCTACTTCCTCCCAAACACTTTATCGCAGAAATCCAAATAGCATTTCCAGTCGTAGTCGGTCACATCATGCACACCTGCACGGATATGATACCCCATATCTGTGGCGATGGGGTGGTGGATGGCAGGCATCTCCGACGATGGAATACCCTTCATGCCATAGAGAGCATATACTGGCGAAGCATTATATGCAGCAAGAAACTCCCCTCGCGGATCGGCCCACCGATCTTCTTCGGCACTGGCAACATACACATGTCTTGGTGCAACGAGTGCCAGCAACTCATGCTGATCGAAGGGCAGCGACTCCTCCTTGCCGTTATACTGCCGGAAAGCACGGCAGAACCAATGTGGAAAAGTGGTGTTTATCTTTCCTACTCTCTCACCAAACTGCCGTTTCGATAATGCAGCACCGCCACATCCTGAGTCGTTCGAGATAACAACCCTGAAGCGTGTGTCTTGTGCTCCTGCCCATAGTGCTGCCTTACCCTGTCGTGAGTGTCCGATGACAATCATCTGCTTGCTGTTTGCCCACGGCTGCTTTTCTACCCAGTCTGCGATGCGACTGCTGCCCCATGCCCAAGCACCCAGTGCCTGCCAAGCCTCTGGCGATGTGCTCTGATCGGTGAAGAGAGCGGTGATACTTTCAGGACCACCTTTGGCATTGTCGGGGAAGATGTCGTTGTAGTTCATCGTAGCCACGGCATATCCGCGTTTCACTATCTCTGTCAGTGCCCAGCGTGATGTCTGATTGCCCCGCACCAGCCTGGCATCGCTGCGATCTTTCAGACGGTTGAAGAATGGCGAGTAGATGATATCCTCTTCTGTCGTCACGCTGTGGTTACCCTTGAAGTTATACCCTATGAACACCGGCACACGCCCTTTCCTGTTGTTGGGTATATACACAAGCAGCAGTGCCTGCACCGTTTTCCCTTGTCCACGGAAGGTGAACAGCACCTGTTGCGATGTTGCAAGTCCTCCGAGTGCAGCGGTATTCTCAGCAATCAGTGTGTGTGTTGTGCAGATTTTCTCTGTCGGTGTGCGGCCATACTCCTGGGTGTAGAATGTCTCCAGCACTTCTGGTCTCCGCTTCTGTTCCCACTCCTTTGCGGTGGTGACACGGGTACCGTCGTTGCATGTGAGCACATCGGGCAGCACATACTCCGGCACCTTACTCTCGTCGTAGTTTACCTCGTCATAGTTCTGTGCGCTGGCAGTTATGAATGTCAGCAAGCACGCTGTTGCAATAGCATAAAATCGTGTTGTGTTCATTTTATTTAGAAGTTATGGGGATCTTGTTGTAACGAATAGTGAAAAAAATATTAAACTCGGTTTTAACTATTATCTGATTTTTCCTGTAATCTCATCATAAAGAATTCGCCCTTTGGTCGTCAGCAAGTACTTTTGTCTTGGATGTCGAGGGGAGTTTGGATATAAAAGACGAACATACTGCTCTTTAATAGCAGGGCTTAGATAGTTTTTCAAGAATGTGGGCCTATGTTTCAATGAAAGATATTCCATCATCTGTGTTACCGAAACATATTGATCAGCTATGGCAATAATCAATTTTTCAATATTAGGATTATCTGTTTGAATAACACCATTTAACTTGTTCGGTACTTGTTCGGTACTTGTTCGGTGTTTGTCTTGAAGTTGTCCTGTGTTTGACGGTTTATCCAGTCGAGGTTGTTCCTTCCATTCTTCCGAAGCTTGTATGTGCAAATATCTGTTTCGCAAATCCCATTGCTCTCCTAACAATAAGTTGCGAAAGAAACGCTCAAGATAAATCGGGCTGTAGTCAATCCCCAGACGTGCATTCTTGTAATTGGCTCTTACCAGCGCATTGCGGAAATACCATGAATACTTGGCAAAGAGATCGTTGTTTATGTCAAAACCAATAGAGCGAAGATATTGAATGGTAAATACTGCAGTTGTTCGAGTATTCCCTTCGCCAAAAGCATGTATCTGCCAAAGTCCCGAAACAAATCGTGTGATATGTGCAATCATTTCATCGGTTGACAGACCTTTATAAGTAAACTGCCGTTCCTGTTCGATATCATAATTGAGAGCACGGCGAAGGTCCTCATTATTAAGATAATTCACGGTGTCGCCGTTCAATACCCATTCTTTTTTAGTGATATCGTAATCGCGTATCTTGCCAGCATGTTTAAACACTCCATCGAATATCCTCCGATGCATGGAAATATATCCTGATGTTGTGAAGTCCAGTGTTCTTGCAGAAAGAATCTTGCTGATGTTGGCAGCAGCATGGTCTGCCTCTTCTTTCTCATCATCGTCAGGTTCACGTTGAGTCTTCGACTGATAATAGCTCTTTATTAGCCTTCCGACTTCATCCAAGGTTATCTCACCATTAATGTTCCGTTTGGCAGTTTCTATCAAGTACTCAGAGGTACTCAAACCATCAACGGCTTGCAGTCCAATGGCGGTCTGCCAAATATAAACCTTCTCTTTCTTTCCCGGCTCATTCTGACGGATGTACGTGTCAAAATCTTCTATGTTGATAGGCAGTGCCATAAAATAAATTGTTTACAACATTTTTCAATCATCCCTTCTTCGGTCTTCTGCGTGCCCAGCCCTCTTCGCTGAAGTCAGGCACCTCGCCTTTCAGTTCTCTGTTACGAGGCTCGAAGAACTGTCGCCAGTCATCGTTGCGGCCACCTCTCGGTTCCGCTTTCTTCCGTTTCGGTTCAGCATCCCTGCGCTTCGTGTCTGCCTTCTTCCGCTTCGTCTTCTCCGTGCCACGCCCCTCCTCGGCATCGTTACAGCGCACACGGCGACCTTTATACTTACTGCCGTCGAGCGCACGCATCACCTTCTGCGCATCCCTCTCAGGCACCTCGATATACGAAATCTTCCCCAGCAGATCGATGTGTCCCACCTCCTGCCGTCCGGGAACATTCTTATTGATAAACTGCATCACCTCGCCAGGGAAGAACCCGTCATCCTTGCCCAGGTTTATGAACAGCCGTCGGTATCCCTTCTCCGCCTTGCGTGGACCCTTCTCGTCGCGACGCCGTGTGCTACCCTTCTCGCGATCCTTACCGCTGCCCTTGCCTCTCTCCGCAGGGCGCTCTATCTCGGGAGCATTGGCATAGTATTGCAGGAAACGCCCGAACGTGATGCTCACAATCTTCTTCAGTATATCCTCCTTGTCCACATACTCGAAGTGGCGGTTGATATCTGTCATGAACGGAGCTATCTGATCCTCGTCAACATCAGTCTTCTCTATCTCGTCGATAGCGCGGTACAGCTGCTTGGTGCAAATCTCATGCGGCGTAGGCAGTGTGCCGTCGACAAACTGCTTGCCTATCTCACGCTCTATCGCCTTCACCTTTGAGCGCTCACGGGTGTGTATGATACTTATCGACGTACCTTTCTTGCCTGCTCTTCCTGTGCGTCCCGAGCGATGGGTGTAGTTCTCCAAGTCGTCAGGCAGACCGTAGTTTATCACATGCGTCAGGTCATCCACGTCCAGTCCGCGTGCCGCCACATCCGTAGCTACGAGCAACTGTGTCAGGTGTTGGCGGAATTTCTGCATTGTCAGGTCACGCTGCTGCTGCGACAGGTCACCGTGCAGCGACTCGGCGTTATAGCCGTCGCGTATCAGTTTGTCGGCAATCTCCTGCGTCTCTATCTTCGTGCGGCAGAAGATGATGGCATATATCCGCGGGTAGTAGTCCACAATCCTCTTCAGTGCCAGATACTTATCCTTTGCGCTCACCAGGTAGAAGATATGGTTCACATTCTCCGCTCCTTCGTTTCTCGAGCCTACCACTATCTCCTTGTGGTTGTGCAGATACGTCACCGCTATCTTCTCTATCTCCCTGCTCATCGTTGCCGAGAACAGCAGTGTGTTACGCTCTGCGGGTACACCCTCCAGTATGGCGTCGATACTCTCCGAGAATCCCATGTTCAGCATCTCGTCAGCCTCGTCGAGCACCACGTTTACCACGCTGTCGAGCTTTGCCACGCCGCGGTTCATCAAGTCGATGAGTCGTCCCGGTGTTGCCACTATTATCTGCGCTCCGTGCCTCAGCTCGTGCATCTGGTTCACTATCGACGTGCCCCCATACACCGCCACGATGTTCACTCCCTCCATATACTTCGCATAGTCGCGCAAGTCGTCGGCTATCTGCAGACACAATTCACGTGTCGGGCTAATCACTATCGCCTGTGTCGCCCTGCTGCTCACGTCGATCTTCTGCAGCAGTGGTATCCCGAATGCCGCCGTCTTTCCTGTGCCTGTCTGTGCCAATGCAATCACATCGTTGCCTATCCCCAGCAGATACGGTATCACCTCCTCCTGTATGGGCATCGGGTTCACGAACCCCATCTCCTCTATCGCCCGGCGTATCTCCGCCGTGACGCCTAACTCTTCAAATGTCTTCAAAATGCGATTATTTGTTTTCGTTTACAAAGGTAGTGAAAGCTGAGTGCAAAACAAAAGAATTTTCTTTTTTTTTGCCGAAGCGCATCCTACCTTCAACTCACGTTAAAGTTAGTGACGAGTTGTTGAGCAAAGCGAAAAAAGCTGAGTGCAATACAAAAGAAATAATTTTTTCTTTTCATTACCATTCCTTTAGCCCATAAAGACCGAAACAGTAATCGTTGGTTTGAAAAAACAAATAGTTTAAACCACAAATATCACGAATCTGGCGAATTTATCAAAAGTATTCGAGTCATTAGTGTCATTTGTGTTTAAAACTTGCGTGATCTTTTAGATTCCGAAAATATACTAAAAAGCGAAAAAGCACGAAAAAAAGTTTTCTTTTTAATATTAAATAATCCGAAAAAAAGTAGTTACGCAGAATAAAATCGCTAACTTTGCAATTGTAACATATCGATTTTCTTTGCAGTGGGAATTAAAGGCCAATCGGCTGGAGAGTTTCACTCGAAGATTTGATGTAGTTACTGAAAAATTAAACTGATGTAAACCAGAAGGACTAGAAACATATAATGATTAATATACGAAAACTCGAAGCCGAACTATGGGAATCGGCAGATTTGTTGAGACAAGGCAGTAAACTGACCAGCAGTCAGTATTGCATGCCTGTGCTGGCTTTATTGTTCCTGCGCTATGCCTACAGCCGCTTTAAGATGGTGGAGGCAGAAATCTTGGAGAACCGTCCCAGTCGTGGTGGGCGCGTGATGCCTGTTGAGCCCAGCGACTTCGCTGCCAAGAGTGCCTTGTATCTGCCCCGTGAGGCACAGTTCGACTATCTGGTGAATCTGCCTGACAACATCGTGGCAGCAGGCCTGAAGACCAAGGATGGACAGGCAATCAACTCGCTGGGCGAGGCTGTGAACAATGCCATGCAACTGGTGGAAGACCAGAGCGAACAGCTGACGGGCGTACTGCCTAAGACCTACACGATGTTTGCCGACGACCTCCTGCGCGAACTGCTCCGCATCTTCAACAATAAAACCATCGACGAGGTGGGTGGCGACATCATCGGTCGCATCTACGAATATTTCCTCTCGAAGTTTGCCAAGGCCGTTGCCTCTGACGATGGCGTGTTCTTCACACCGAAATCGTTGGTGAAAATGCTGGTCAACGTGCTGGAACCTACACAAGGCGTGATGCTCGACCCCGCCTGTGGCTCGGGTGGCATGTTTGTGCAGACGGGTGATTTTGTGAATCAGGCAGGACTAAACGCCAACACCAATATGACTTTCTACGGCCAGGAGAAGGTGGAATATAATGCCCAGCTCTGTCTGATGAACATGGCGGTGCATGGTCTGAACGGCCGAATCATCTCCGGTGACGAAGCCAACTCCTTCTATCACGATGCCCACAACCTGGCCGGCAAGTGCGACTATGTGATGGCCAATCCGCCATTCAATGTTGATAAGGTGAAGGCCGAGTCGGCTTCTGCTGCTGGTCGTCTGCCCTTTGGCCTGCCAGGCGTGAATCAGAAGACCAAGGAGATAGGCAATGCCAACTATCTTTGGATAAGCTATTTCTACGCCTATCTGAACGACCACGGCCGTGCAGGTTTCGTGATGGCAAGTTCTGCTACCGACAGCGCCAACAAAGACCGCGACATCCGTGAAAAGCTGGTGCGCACGGGCGATGTGGATGTGATGGTCAGCGTAGGCAACAACTTTTTCTATACGCTCTCGCTGCCTTGCTCGCTGTGGTTCTTCGACCGTAACAAGCATGCCGACATTCGCGACAAAGTGTTGTTCATCGATGCCCGTAATTACTATACAGTCGTCGACCGCACCCTGAACGAGTGGACGGAGTGGCAGCTGCGCAACCTGCAGGCCATCGTGCATTTGTATCGTGGTGAGAAAGACAAGTATCAGCAACTGCTATCCGATTATAAGGTAGTCCTTGGTGATACGACTGTTGCATCGGCACAAGAAGCGCTTGATAAGCAAAAGGCCGCTGCGAAAGAGGCTATAGCCAATGCCACTCGCAAGGACAAGAAGCGCATTGAAGCTGAGCAGAGTGCCCTCATCGCTGAACTGGAAGACACGCTTGAAACGGCCCGTCAGCATGAATGGCTCACAGAAAAATTTGGCGAAGGCGAATACAAGGATGTGCTGGGCCTCTGCAAGATAGCCACCATTCAGGAGATAGAGGAAAAGAACTATTCGCTCACTCCAGGCGCATACGTCGGTGTAGCCGAACAGGAAGACGACGGCGTGGATTTCCATGAGCGCATGAACGAGATTCATGCCGAGTTGGCACAGCTGAACGCGGAAGCCAACACTCTG
>CACZRN010000116.1 GCA_902783625.1 uncultured Prevotellaceae bacterium | reverse complement strand
TCCACTTTCGCCAATGCCTTGTCTATCTTGATGGCAATATCATTCTGCTTGGCATTTTCAATCAGAAAATCCCAACGGCTCTCCGGCTCCAGATAAAAGACATTCTTCGCATTATAGAACACGGGGTTGTCTGCAAATGCCTCCTTGCCTTCAGCCACCAGTTCATTACGCCGCTCCGTAAAACGATCGTGTGCATATTTCAAAAAGATAAGGCTCAGCACTACGTGTTTATACTCCGATGGCTCTATAGAGCCGCGTAGCTTATTGGCCGATTCCCATAACGCTTCCTCTATCGCCTTTTCTTTTATTACTTTCTTTGCCATGTTCATTTATTCCTGTCGTTAATAGACACCTTTCAAACAATTATCATCTTATTGACGTCAATAAATAAGGTATAATCAGCCAATTTTGCAATGATGCTGTCTTGGGAAAGTCTTTTTGTTATCAATTTTATTTTTGGTTATTCTAATGTGCAAAGATAAACATTTTTTGTTACCCTCTCCTTGTTAAATAATATCTTTATTCAGGTTTCTTACATATGCGCTGCTTGATGCTTGGTGTGTAATTTGCTGTTGCATGCAGCGCTACTGAAAGAGGTTGAAGAAATAGAAGATGGCGGCTCTTCTGGGAGGGATGTCTTTGGCTGTGCCGATGAAGCGGTAGCTGGCGTCGCGGATGGTGCCGTCGGACTCCACTTTACCGATCATTCTGTAATGGCGGTCGCGCACGGTGCCGTCGGGCTCTATCTTTCCTATCATCGTGTACTGCCGGTCGCGCACGGTGCCGTCGGCGTCTATCTTGCCTGCCATACGGTAGTTCCTGTCCTCGATTGTCCCGTCTTTGCGGAATCGCCCTATCATCATGTACGACTCGTTGCGCACGGTGCCGTCGTGCTCTATCTTGCCGATGAAGCGGTAGCTGCCGTCGCGCATCTCCTGGGCGGCGCCGCTGAGGATGGATAGCATGAGGGCGATTATGGTGATGTATGATCTTGAATTCTTCATGCAGCAAAGATAAATATAATTTGTCAAAAATTGGAAGAAAAAATATTTTTCTGTACTTTTGCATTAATTAAATCATTAAAGAGACATCTCATGAAAAGTACTCTTAAATCATTTTTCGTCCTTTTGGTGGCTTTTATGTGTTCCGAAGTGTCTTTTGCACAGGAGTCGATGGACAAGATGTGGGGCAGCAGTAGTGGTAATGCCGCACCCAAAGAGGGTAGGGGACGGCTGTTCTCGTGGGGCAACTATGCCATGTTCATCCACTGGGGGCTCTACTCGAGTCTGGGCAACGTGTGGAACGGGAATACGTACTACGGCATCAGCGAGTGGATTCTAAACAAGAACATGGCCAACATCGACCGCAGCGAGTATCGTGCCATAGCGAAGCGCTTCAACCCCACCGAGTTCGATGCAATGAAGATTGCGCAGCTGGCGAAGGACGCGGGAATGAAGTATATCGTCATCACGAGCAAGCACCACGAGGGTTTCGCCATGTATCACTCTATGGTCGATAAGTTCAACATCGTGGATGCCACACCTTTCGGTCGCGACCCGATGAAGGAGCTCTCCGAGGCTTGTAAGAAACTCGGACTGGGATTCGGGTTCTACTACTCCCACAACCAGGACTGGACATATCCCGGCGGCAATGGCGGTCCGGCCGTTGACAGCGAGGGCAATCCGAAGACAATAGACGACTATTTCTACGAGAAATGCCTGCCCCAGATAGACGAGATTACGAAGAACTATGGCGACATGGAGATAATATGGCTCGACACTCCCGGTCGCATCCCGAAGGAGTATGTGGAGAAGCTCGTCGATGTCATACACCGCAACCAGCCCCACGTGATGGTGTCGGGACGTGCCGGCTATGATCTGGGCGACTATCGTACGCTCGACGACATGGAGATTCCCATCGAGAACATCGACGGGCTGTGGGAGACGGTGGATGTGACGAACGACTCGTGGGGCTACGCCTGGTACGATAACAACTGGAAATCGCCGAAAGAGATATTGCAGTATCTCATCACCACTGTGGCACGTGGTGGCACATATATGCTCAATGTCGGTCCTGATGCTCTTGGGCGCATTCCCGAAGGAGCTCAGATGTCGCTGCGCGCGTCGGGCAAGTGGATAGAGCAACATCCAGAGGTTATCTATGGTGCGCAACCATCGCCATGGAAGCATGCTATGCCGTGGGGCGACATTGTGCAACAGGGTAACAAACTGTATCTCGCGGTATTCGACTGGCCTGCCAGTGGACGGATTTATCTGCCCGGGCTGAAGACTAAAATCCGCAGCGCGGCATTGCTCAGCGCTGGTAAGCGGCAAGCACTTAAGGTGGCTGTTGATGGCACATGGACAGTGTTTTATCTTCCGACGACACACAAAAGCGAACTTGTGAATGTTATCGAACTTACGATGCCCAGCGAGGAAATCGAAGTGGACAACCGTCAGGCGCTTGATCCTGAGACAGGAGTGAAGAATATGTCGGTAAGATTTGCCTCTACTGACGGTTGTGAGATGTATAAATCGAACTGGATGGAGAAGTTCGGTGAGTGGAAACATGTATATTGCGTGAACAAGATGAGGCCTGAGAGCCGTGTCCGTTGGACGCTCGAGTTTAAGGACTCTGGCATGTACCGCATCGAACTTAATGTGCGTGGCACTGGCAAGTGTGTGTGGAAGGTAGAGAGCGATGAGGGACGGTTCGTGCAGAACCAACAACGTGCCTCCGATCTGTTTGCCGACCGCCCGATAGGGTGGCTGAAGATCGACAAGGCCGGCACCCACACCATCAGCGTCAGCATGCTGAGCGGAGATGAAAAGACCGATCTCGCCGCCATCACCATCACCCCCGTGCCGTTCGAGTAGGGGCGCGGCGGCCATCAGAGGTTGTTGGCTTGGATAAATAAAAAGCGGAGGACAAGCTCATGCGAGCGTCTGTCCTCCGCTTTGTGTTTTGTCGGCAATGCTGTTGCGGCACTGCGCTTCCATCGCCGAACGCCGACTGTCTCAGTATCCGTGCTTGATACCGTCGCTATCCGTGCTTGATATCGTTGCTATCCGCGTTTGATATCGTCGCTATCTGGCTTTGATACTGGCGTTAAATCCAAATCTGTCGTTTGGCAAAGGAAAGGAATATCTCAGTATGGCATGACACACATTAGGCTATAGCAGCGTCACTTCTATCATTTTGGCGCTTCTGTCGATATTTTTTCCCACATTCCATTTGTCTTAAGCCATCAATGCACATGCTCGTCGTATGGAGTTCAGTCGTCCGATGAGCGAAGGCTTTTGACGTGCGACAGCCATGTTGTAGCGGTTTTGCATGTTTATAAGCATTTCGGGATTAATGCCTAAAGCAGCTTCCACCATAAGCGCAAAATCTGTAGTTACGGGACGTTTCCCGTTCAAGATCTCGTTAAGTTGAGTGTATGGCACTGAAAGTATCTCGGCAAATTTCTTTTGAGAAATGTTCCGGCTTTCAATCTCTTCCTTCAGTACATCGCCAGGGTGAGTCGGTATTCTGTTTGTTGCATTCATATTTCCTATTGATAGTGATTGGATATTTCTGTTATGGTGCAAATCGTCCCTTCGTCATCGTCCTTTCGTCCCTTCGTTATCGTTTATCGTCCCTTCGTCATCGTCCTTTCGTCCCTTCGTTATCGTCCTTTCGTCCCTTCGTTATCGTCCTTTCGTCCCTTCGTTATCGTTTATCGTCCCTTCGTTATCGTTATCGTTCCTTCGTCATCGTCCTTTCGTCCCTTCGTGATGGTTCCTTATTCGCTGTAGACATAGTTGAATCGTCCGCCTGGTGCGACGTCGCCGCTTACGTAGAAATCCATTATGTTGCCCTCGTCCTGCATGTTGTCGCACCACTTGAATTCGAAGTCGAGAGCCTTTCCTTGCAGGTTCAGCACCTTCCGCGGGATGCGTATCATGAGGCGGTTGCCGTCTGTTCTCATCTGCCCCGTGCCGCAGTCGTGCCAGATCCATTTGCCTTGATAGCTGCTCTGGATAAACACGGTTTTGCCCTTTGGCTGTCGGTAGTTCACGATGAAGTCATACCCCTGCCAGCCCGTCGTCTTGTCGCGGTCGGTGTCGAGGAGTAACATCATCCAGTTTTTTCCGGTGGGTGAGGAGAGGGCGTTGTCGGTCTTCACGAGGAAATATACATATTTCTTGTCACGTGCCACCTGTGCAGCAGTGATATCGTTGCGTCCTGAATTGTTCACCAACAAAGTGTCGCAGCATCCGAGCGAATGGCGGTGCATGGTGTTACCTTTGTACGATGTGTACATCGGCAATACGTCGCCCCATGCCTTCCAGTCGCCCATGGCTATTGTCTTCTCCCCTGATGGTGTGGGCATGCTCTCTGTACCCTTGAATCGCCTTACCCTATCAACCAGTTGCATGTAGTACACATCGCCGCGTTCGCCCCATGCCTTCACAGGTTCTATGTCGCGGCTGTGATTCCAGTCGAACTCGTCGACAAATGAGAACGGCTGCCCTGTCCATGGAGTGTTGTGTGGAAACCATCGTCCTGCAATCCATTCGTTCCATCCTGTGACAAACACTGCCTTTGGGTTGAGTTCGTAGGCACGGTCCCACTGCTCGCTGAAGTTCCATCCATAGAGATATCCCTCCGTCCGAGGGTCGAAGCCGTTTCTGTAGGAATAACTGCGCGAATATGCCCCCGGGAGGTTGAATGCACTGCAGTGGCCCTTCGTCTCAGGGCACGCGTTCTGCGCCACTCCAACGGTCACGAGCTCGTAACTGCCGTCGGGAGTAGGGATGTAACCATGTTGCGGATAATTCTCCAGCCAGCCCCACTGATTTGGGAATTTTGGGTCAGGGCCGTTGACATAGTCGGGCTGACCAGGTCGGAACGTGAAGAACTCCCTTATCTCGCGGTCAGTAGCACTATCGGTAAGGTTATCGGGATAGGCCATGATGCAAGGCTTCCCATCCCAGTAGTACCACAGATTCTTATATCTTCCCTTGCTGTAAAGCCTGTCGTAGAGATGACGGAGCGATGTGAGAGAGTTCTCGCTGTAGCCGAATGGCAGTAGAAATCCAATCTTCGGCACATTCACCCCATCATGCTGAGCCTTGCTCCATACCTCCATCAGCGAGTCGGTGGCAGCATCCCATGTGATCGAACCGTTTGTGCAGTCGAAGAAGACAGCGTCTACCTTCGCGTCGGCGAGCATCTCGGCGTGCTTCCTCAGCACCCACCTGTCGGTCGACCTGTAGTAGCCGAACAGTGGTTCATCCCACCAGAAATGCCCCGGAGCGTTCTGCCACGCGTGATGGTCAGCCTCGCGCATTGCCTCGGGATACTGTCGCACAATCTCCGATATGTTTCTTATTCTGCTGCCAGGTGCGTCGGTTTGAATGTTCCATGTCCAATAGAACATTATCACCTGCTTGTCATTCTTCTCCCCGTCGTATCTGCCCACCTTGCGCCCTAATGCATCAGTCGCAGCCCAATGGTCGCTGTTTACTATGCTCTGCGCTTGTCCGGTAACGCAGAAAAGTAATGCTATAAAAAATGAGCTAAATAATTTATTCATTTTGTTGATTTCTTTCAAGCAGTGACACTCCGATTAATGAAACAGCTGCCAGAACTTGTGATACACTCGGAAGAATGGGTCGCAGATAGCTTCCTCTGGGAAAAATCGCAGCATATTGCTTTCATGTTTGACGATATCCCATGTCCTTGGGAAAAGAGATTGAGAGTGATTAAGTCTCGGATCGTGTTTTCCAAAATTGCCTGCAGTCATTATCTCATTAAGAAGAAACTCTCCAACCTTTTTATTAGGTTTGCATATGAGCTCGTTTTCTTTCATCAAGAAGACCTCTTGCATGATATACATCACCCCCTTTGCGATTTTCTCTAAACCAAGATATTTTAATGTGGGAATAGTATTATGTGTTTCTTTGTCCTCATTAAAACGTAGGACAATCATATAGTAGTCTAGAAGTTGACGCATTCCGATACCTTCTTTTATCAAATGTCGATATATATGCAATAATTGATATATAATATTAAACTCTGGAGTCGGAATCGCAAATCTATATTCACAAATGTTATTCACTTGTGTAGCTGTATTAGTCTTCGTCCATTTATTAATTCTAATGTTGCGAATAGGTGAATTTAAAAAAGCAGGAAAAAAATGCCCTTCAACTTCAATTCCTTTACAATCTGGAAGTCGGGCATGATTGTAATCGATTTTCGGTTTCTTTTCACCCTTTTCCTTTGCTGCCTGTTTTGCATATTCTATTACATCTTTTCCCTCTCTCGGTATCATCCACACATCAACATCCCCCGCCGAGCGATACATGCCGAGCCCTGTTTCTGAGTGTAGAGTGTAGGGTGTAGAGTGTAGAGTGTCGTTATAATATACAATATTCCCAGCGCCTTTCAATATACAACAATCGAACCCATCGCGTTGCAGTTTCTTCGTCACCTTTCTTGCAGCATCAATCACCAGTTCGTTCGTAGCCACAATCTTCTGAGCCATGCCCATCCACAAAAAAAGCAACTCCTCATGTGGGCGTTGCTCCTTTGGAAGTTTCTCGATAGCATACCATCCTATGCCTATGAGAGCCTGTTTCCGGCAAATATCGTATATCTCCTGCCATTGCGTTTCGGTAGGACATTCGCTCAGTTGCTCTCTCCGTCCAATGGCAACCTGCAAAAGTTCAAAAAAAAGTTTCATTGCTAAAATACCGTAGGGCTAAATGATAATGTTTTTAGATCCCTAAAACATACGAAAAGACTAAAATAATCCGAAAATTTTCGTACTTTTACCTTACGCTCTGCACGGTGACCGTTGGTTCGTCTTTTTCGTGTTAGTTCGTGATCAAAATAAACAGTTTTCGTTAACGTTAGCTGACGCTGATTTTCTTAATACTCCCAATGTTCTCTACCTTCCCCGCAGGGGCAGCATCAGGCAGAACTTTTGGTCGTATTCGCGAGAATTATCGTTGCCGTTGCCGTTAAATCCGCGTTATCTGCGAGAAGAAATAAATCTAAGGGCGAATTAAATAATTCCCGTTAATTTGTGTAATCTGTGAAATCTGTGGTTCCACCTTAAATCTAAAGTTTCTTTCCAGTTACAATCTTGAAGAACGTCAGCCAAAGAATCTTTATGTCGAGCCACAACGAGCGATGCTCCAGATAATACAGGTCCATCTCCAGTCGTTTCAGCATCTTCTCCATTGTGTCTGTATATCCGTTGTAGATGGTGGCATAGCTTGTCACGCCCGGACGAATCTGGTAAAGGAGTTCATAACGGCTGTCGTGCTCCATTATCTGATCAATGTAGAATTTTCTCTCAGGTCGGTAACCTATGAACGACATGTCACCGCAAAGCACATTCCAGAACTGTGGCAGTTCGTCGAGATGCGATTTCCTCAGATATGTGCCCACCTTTGTCAGTCGTGGGTCATATTTACCATTGAACAGAGCAGGTCCATCCTCCTCAGCATTTGTCTTCATGCTGCGGAACTTGTAGATATTAAACGGTTTCCCGCCTTTGCCGATACGTTCCTGTTTATATATTGCCGGTCCTCCGTCCTCACGTTTCACTGCGATGTAGCAAATCAGCATCAGCGGTGAAAAGATTGTTAGGCAGAACAGAGCTATTAAAATGTCAAAAATACGTTTAATTATATCTTGAGTAGAGAATTTCTTCATATATTACATTTTTGTCTTTATACCTATAACGCACAAAAAGCGAAAATAGTATAACACTTATGAATTTTTATTTTAACCACAAATAACTCGAATATCACGAATGCCGCAAAAATCGTTTGATTATAGATGTTCTTTTTTATTTTAACCACAAATAACACGAATTGTCCGAATTTT
>CACZRN010000115.1 GCA_902783625.1 uncultured Prevotellaceae bacterium | reverse complement strand
TAGAGCGGATTGATGTCGATGGCAAGACCACGGCCATGCGCCGATATATTTTTCGTACCACGCACACTGCGATAACAGAAACAGCTGGTATTATTGGCGGACATCGATGCTTCATCATCGGCATCATAGTTATCGATAAGTGTCATCCGTTCAATGGGATAGCCCTCGTCGTAGAGGCGACGGAAGATATAAAGCAGATCGTCGGCTATGGCTTTGTTGCACACCAACTCACCCACTTGCGACTCGTCATTGGCATTCCTGTGGAGCACGCGCAGATAGCGTAGCTCGGATCGCTTCACAGGGCATCCTTCGGGCATCGAGCAACCACGCATGACAGCAAAGACGGAGTCGTCGATAGCTACTGAAAAGAAGAAGCGATCAGTTCCCTGTCGTCGTATTTCACCATCGGGAACGACACTCTGCACATGCCGATACTCCTGTGCAACGCATTTTTGCGTAACGGACATCAATACCACAAACAGACAGATGAATAGTCGAGACATCATCGATATACATTTTCTTCCCTGCAAAGATAGTGAAAGCTGAGTGGAGAACAAAGCGAAAACGCAGTTTTTTGCTTTTTATCCCGAAGCGTATCCTATCTTCAGCGCCACTAAACAGTGTTGATATCAACTGACACTGGTTAGTCCGTCAGCAATAATTACAAATGCTTCTTTCAGACACACGTATGGATTTCTGCAAAATAAAGCCGCCGAAACTTTCGCAGTAACGGCGGCGATATTAATGCTATGTTATGAAAATTTTTAAAAGTTCGCGAGACTTCACAGCCTCTTTTGTGTTTTACAAAAATGATTTTTTATAGAGAAAGCTAAAAAAATGAATATCTACTTCAACAACTGTGGCACCTCTTCAACAGGCATTATCACACTGCTCTGCTTCACCGTGTCGATTGTTGCCGTATCGACAAGTGCCACGTCTGATTCACCATTTGTTATTACTTCTTCGCCCATTCCGGTGTACACTGGTTCGCCACTATTGAACGACATCTGCACGGCATTGCCTAACGTGAGCAGGATAGCCACCATTGCAGCAGCGCGGAAGAGTGGCATCAAACGGGCGGTGAACTTCATGCGGCGAATCTTCACTGGCTGTCCGTCACCAATCTGCTGGAGCATCTTCTCGTCGAAGTCGGCACCAAGGCGGTCGGCCTGTGGCTCACGGCTCTCATAGACGAAGAGCTGACGATAGCGCAACAACTCAACGGGAACATTGTCCTGGCTGAAGAACGAGCGGAGTATCTCCTCTTCTTCAAGCGTGGTCTCGCAGTTCCAGTAGCGCTCGAGCAATTGATCGATGTACTTATAATCCATAGTCTTCTGCTTCGTTGAATCGTTGTTTTATTGTCTGTCGTGCCCTGAAGATGTTCACTTTCACTTGATCTTCCGTTATATCCAGCACTTGGGCTATTTCTTTGTACGACTTGCCCTCAAAATCGCGCAGTTGCATACAACTTCGTTGTTTTTCGGGCAGTGAGTCGACAAGACGCCTAACGAGCGAGATGCGGTCTGTGGATATCATCGCCTCGAAAGGCGATAGCGTTTGACTGTCGGGGCGCTCTACCGGCGTTTCATCGAGCGATAAGTGCCGGTTTTCCATCTTTCTCTGATGATCGAGTGCAAGATTTCGGCAAATAGTAAGACTAAAAGCCTCTATCGACTCTATCTCACCCCAACTGTCGCGCTTATCCCAAACCTTTATCAGTGTTTCCTGCACGATGTCCTCAGCATCTTCCCTATTGAGCGTAATACGCAGGGCAAGACGGTAGAGAATGTCCTTTAAGGGCAAAACATCGTTACGGAAACTGATATTTTTCATCTTCTCTAAATTAAATGACGAATTACTTGGGTGAAAAGTTACAGACTTTCTCTATGTTTAACAAAAATTTACAATCTATATTGGAGTATGTTTCCATCGCGCCATACGCACGCATAATACTTTATAAAAATAAAAATAGCGAATGGCGATTCTATCGCATTGTCACGAAGACAATATCATCCCGCTATGATACGGGTGCCATCGAGTGTGGCCAACGAACTGATGTTTGTTATCAAAACATTTTCAACACCGCGCTCCACGGCCTGCACTGCCATCCGCAACTTCGGTATCATCCCGCCGCTGACTATTCCCTTGACAATAAGACCATCGAGTTCAGAAGCGCAAATCTGCGGTATCACACTCGCCTCATCATCGGGATTGCCCAGAACGCCGGCTTTCTCAAAGACATACACCAAGTGCACATCATATATCTGAGCCATCGCGGCAGCTACTTCGCTAGCTATGGTGTCAGCATTGGTGTTGAGCAACTGACCGCAACCGTCGTGAGTAAGTGGGGCCACTACGGGTACAATACCCTTATCGGTGAGCATCGACAGTCTGTCGGCATCGACGTGGTCGATATCACCGACATATCCATAATCAATACCATTAACAACAGGGCGACGATGACTGCGGATAATATCCATATCGGCACCTGTCAGTCCGATAGCATCGACTCCAAGTGCCTGTAGCCATGTAACAATATTCCTATTTACAAGTCCGCCATATACCATCGCTGCCACAAGTAACATATCTGCATCGGTGATACGCCGGCCATCGACCATGCGGGTTTTTATGCCTAGCTGTGAAGCTATAGTAGATGCAGTACGACCGCCGCCATGGACAAGAATCTTCTTGCCTTCAATGGCGGCAAAGGCATCGAGCAACGAGCCGCACTGCTGGGGATCTTCCAGCACAGCACCGCCAACCTTCACTATTGTCAATGGCTCTTTATGCATAATATCCTCCTTCATATTTGCGCTTTAGTTCTAAGAAGCCTTCTACCCGTCACATTCCTATTCCAGATAGGTGTATCCGTAGAGTCCAGAACGGTAGTTCGACAGGAATTCTTTTCCTTCTTCGAGCGATATTTTCCCCTGCTTAACACTCTTTGTTACCCATATCTCGAGCTGGCGCACAAGTTTCTTCGGATTGTACTGCACATAGTCGAGCACTTCCTCCACTGTCTCGCCATCGAAGATCTGGTCGATATGGTATTTCCCGTCCTTCACCGACACGTGAACAGCATTTGTATCGCCAAACAGGTTGTGCATGTCGCCCAGAATCTCCTGATATGCTCCCACGAGGAACACTCCAAGGTAATACATATCGTTTTTCTTCAGGGGGTGAACGGGCAATACATGGCCGATGTGGCGGTTAGTGACGAAGTTTGCTATCTTTCCGTCGCTGTCGCAGGTAATATCCTGCAGTGTGGCATTACGCGTCGGACGCTCGTCGAGTCGCTGAATAGGCACGATAGGGAACAACTGGTCGATGGCCCATGAGTCGGGAAGACTCTGGAACAACGAGAAATTACAGAAGTATTTATCTGCCAGGAGCTTGTCCAATCCCTTCAACTCCTCCGGGACATGCTTCAGTGTCTTGGCTATACTGTTTATTTCGCGACACACACTCCAATACATGCTCTCAATTTCTGCGCGTGTCTTAAGGTCGACAAGCCCGTGAGAGAACAAATCGAGTGCTTCGTCGCGTATCTGCTCCGCATCGTGCCAGTCTTCCATCATAGAGCGCGAGTTGAGGTTGTCCCATATATCATAGAGGTCTTTCACCAACTGATGGTCGCTCTCCTTCGGTTCGAACTCCTCGGGCATCTGGGGGAGTGTAGCCGTCTCAAGCACATCGATAACGAGCACCGAATGGTGGGCAGCGAGCGAGCGACCACTCTCTGTTATAAGGTTAGGATGCGGGATGCCGTTTTTGTCGGAGGCTTCCACAAACTGATAGATACAGTCGTTGACATACTCCTGAATGGAATAGTTCACCGAACTCTCGCTCGACGACGACCGTGTGCCGTCGTAATCGACGCCCAGTCCGCCGCCACAGTCAACAAAATCGACATTGTAACCCATCTGATGCAACTGCACATAGAACTGTGCCGCCTCACGCAGTGCTGTCTGTATGCGGCGTATCTTCGTTATCTGCGAACCGATGTGGAAATGTATCAGGCGCAGACTATCGTGAAGGCCTTTCTCTTCAAGAATTTTCAGAGCCTGCAGAAGTTCGCTCGATGTCAGTCCGAACTTCGACGCATCGCCGCCACTCTCTTCCCACTTGCCCGAGCCCGATGACGCAAGTTTTATGCGTATGCCGAGGTTAGGCTTCACATTGAGTTTCTTGGCAGCACGGGCTATGGTGTCAAGCTCGTTGAGCTTCTCAACAACAATGAAGATGCGCTTACCCATCTTCTGCGCCAAGAGTGCAAGCTCTATGTAGCTCTGGTCTTTATAACCATTGCAGATGATGAGTGCATCGCTCTGGCATTGCACTGCAATAACAGCATGAAGCTCGGGTTTCGAACCAGCTTCAAGACCAAGATTGAACTTCTTTCCGTGCGATATCACCTCTTCAACCACCGGCTGCATCTGGTTCACCTTGATTGGATAGATGATGAAGTTCTGACCTTTGTATCCATACTCCTCCGATGCTTTCTTGAAGCAACTAGCGGTCTTCTCGATACGACTGTCTAGGATATCTGGGAATCGGAGCAACACCGGCGAACTGACATCGCGCAGGGCAAGCTCGTCCATAACCTCGCGAAGGTCTATCTGCGCATCGTCTTTGCAAGGTGTCACGTAGATATTGCCTTTCTCGTTGATACCAAAGTAGGATGTGCCCCATCCTCCTATGTTGTACAACTCCTTCGAATCGTCAATGGTCCATTTTTTCATTTTCTGCAATGGTTTTTTATTATTACAAACATTATCTGCCTCATTTACAAACCCAGCATTTCGCGTAGGTGCTCAATACTGGTTGATATCTTTTCGCGCGAATCAAGCAGATTCACGTTCAGCACATACTTCGATTGGTTGTAGTATTGCTGTCTATGTTCCAATTGTTCTGTTATATAGGCGAGCAACTCATCATCGCTCTTCCCTATCAGCAACGGGCGCACTGTTCTGCCCATCTTCAGATGCTCGCACAGCACCTCGGGGCTTGCTTTCAGGTACACGGTATCGGCCTGACGGTTAAGATACTCCATATTGTCAAAGAAGCATGGCGTGCCACCTCCGCAACTGACAATAACATTCTCAAACTCAGCAACTTCGTGGAGCATATTCCGCTCTATCTGCCGGAAGCCCTCCTCGCCGCTGTTCTCGAATATCTGGCTTATCTTTTTCCGCATACGGTTCTCGATATACCAATCGAGATCGTAGAACGGAATTCCCGTTTCCTTCGACAGCGCATGACCGATCGTGGTCTTGCCTGCTCCCATGTAGCCAATCAGAACGATACGCCTCATTTCTTCTTCACGGGAGTGTTCTTCACCACTGCCATGCACTCGTCGTAACTCAGTTCGGCAGCCTTCGAATGCATATTCTTAGGCAGTCGGTAGTTCTTGCCGTCGTACGATATGTATGGTCCGTAGCGTCCGTTGAGCACTTGCATCTTCGCGTCTTCGTCGAACGACTTTATGTGTCGCTGTCCTTCTTCTTCTCTCTTCTGCAGGATAAGTTCCACAGCACGCTCACAACTCACCGTCAGCGGGTTTTCCTTCTTAGGTAGCGAGACGAACTTCTTGTCGTGCATGATGTAAGGACCGAAACGCCCCGTACCTATCACAACAGGTTTTCCTTCAAACTCACCCACTGTCAGTGGCAGACGGAACAGTTCCATCGCCTCGTCCAGGGTGATGTCGTCCATGCTCTTGTCGGCCGGCAGCTGTGCGAAGAGCGGTTTTTCCTCGTCGCCTGCCTCGCCAATCTGAATCACCGGTCCGAAGCGTCCTATCTTCACATACACCACGCGACCGCTCTTCGGATCGATACCCAACTGTCGCTCGCCCACCTTATGCTCGCTTCTGGCATTGAGGACTTTATCGACCTCGGGCTCAAATCCACGGTCGAACTCACGCATCCATGCCTTCCATTCTGTCTTTCCCTTCGCTATCTGGTCGAACTTCTGCTCTACATTGGCAGTGAAGTTATAATCCATGATTTCAGAGAAATTATCCATCAAGAAATCGTTTACCACAATGCCGATGTCTGTCGGTATGAGCTTGCCTTTCTCATTGCCCACCACCTCTTTCTTCTCGCGGGTGTCGATTTTCTGTCCTTTCAGTGTGTCGATGGTATAGGGATGTGTGTCTCCCTTTTTGTCGCCTTTCTGCACATAGCCACGCTGCTGGATGGTGCTTATGATTGTTGCTGTTGTCGACGGACGACCAATGCCCAGCTCCTCGAGCTTCTTCACGAGGCTGGCCTCGGTAAAACGAAGCGGTGGCTGGCTGAAACGTTGCATGGCACTTATCTCTTTGCGCTCAACGATGTCGCCACGGTTCATTGCCGGAAGTACACTCGTCGACTCCTCGGCTGCATTGTCCTCATCGTCAGACGATTCTCTGTACACTTTCAGGAATCCGTCGAAGAGGACCACCTCGCCCTGAGCAATGAATTTCAGCGACTCGTCGGTTGTCTGTCCGTCGTAGCGGATACCCAAGTCGATTGTTGTCTTCTCAACACTGGCATCTGCCATCTGGCAGGCAATAGTGCGTTTCCATATCAGGTCGTAGAGTCTGCGTTCCTGCAGAGTGCCCTGTATTGTGGGCTTATCCATATACGTCGGGCGGATGGCCTCGTGTGCCTCTTGAGCTCCTTTCGAACTAGTATGAAACTTCCTCACACGGCTATACTCCTCACCATAGAGGTTAACAATTTCGTTCTTGCTCGTGGTGATGGCCAATCCAGAGAGGTTAACACTGTCGGTACGCATATAGGTGATGTGTCCGTTTTCATACAGATGCTGCGCCACCATCATCGTCTGCGACACGGTGAAACCGAGTTTTCTCGCGGCCTCCTGTTGCAGTGTGGATGTCGTAAACGGTGGTGCCGGCGAGCGCTTCATCGGTTTTTTCGAGACATTCTCAACGAAGAACTCGGCATTCTTACACCTCTCGAGGAACGCAATAGCCTCGTCGTGGGTGCGGAAATGGGTGTTCAGATCGGCCTTAACGGTCACGGGCTCGCCGTTCTCGGCATTCACAGCGGTGAAGAGTGCGCTCACTCGGTAGTATGGCTCGCTGACGAACTGCTGTATCTCACGCTCTCGCTCAACGATGAGCCTCACTGCCACGCTCTGCACACGCCCTGCTGAGAGCGATGGCTTAACCTTGCGCCAAAGCACAGGCGACAGACGGAAGCCAACCAGGCGGTCGAGCACGCGACGTGCCTGCTGAGCGTTAACCAGATTCATGTCGATATGACGGGGATTCTCTATAGCCTTGAGAATGGCATTAGGAGTAATCTCGTGAAACACTATGCGAGCAGTATTCTCTTCATCGAGCCCAAGCACTTCGCAGAGATGCCACGAGATGGCTTCTCCCTCACGGTCTTCATCACTTGCCAGCCAAATCTTCTTTGCCTTGTCGGCATTGGCACGAAGGTCGCGAACAACTCGCTGCTTGTCGGCTGGTATCTCATAGTCGGGCTCCAATGTGTCTGATTCAATACTAATCTCTTTCTTCTTAAGATCGCGGATATGACCGTAAGAAGACATTACCTTGAATTCTTTGCCAAGAAACTTTTCAATGGTCTTTGCCTTGGCAGGACTTTCTACAATTACTAAATTTTCGTGCATACGATGTGTAAATTATCGTTATTGGTCGGCAAAAGTAATTAAAACTTTTCTTTTACACATTATTTATATAGAGAAATTTCTATTTTTTTAAGTTTTTCTTTATTTCCACTCGTGTGACCAAACATCTTGCCAGAGTGCACGGAAAAACAAAAATTGCCCATTTCATCGACACTCCAACACGCAAAAATCCCGATGAAATGGGTAAAAATCGTTTATTTCGCCTTCGGCATCATGTTCAAATTCCAAAAATAGCACTTATCAACATCGACATCACCACAACCTGACGGAAGAGGCGAATATGCAATGTTTTTTCTCTAAAAAAGCAGAGCGCAAAGAAATTTGCTAGCAAAATTTCGAATAAATGGGCTCTTTAATGGCATTAGAAAGGCTTTTTAATGAAAAATTTGCTAGCAAAATTTTCAAAACACAATGCAAAGCAACACAACGATACGCTAATACAGCCATGACAAAAGGCTGTGCACCATAAAAAACACATATTTATCAACACTTTTTTATCTTTCATTCAGCACACCAAAACGTGTAAATCTTGCTTTCCGATCAAAAAAACATGCATTTCATAAAATTTGTCGAAATTCGACCAAAGCACTTGAAAAGCCCTCAAAATTAACACTATTTAACGAAATTTGGGCGATTAGTGGACAAAAGTCCAGATGTTGTGGACAAAAGTCCAGATGTTTTTTTTGTAAACTGAATAATTTTGACACCAGAAAAAAACAAGTTTTTTGGAAACCATAAAAGTTTGCTTATGAAAAATCTAAGAACCATTTTGACAACCATCGCAGGTGTTCTTGTCATTTCAGCTTTAGCCGACAATATTCCACGTCCGGAATATCCACGTCCGCAATTTGAGCGCAACGAATGGATAAATCTGAACGGTACATGGACCTATCAGTTCGATTTCGGACAGAGTGGTGTTGAGAATGGACTTAACAAATCGGAAGGATTTGCAGATGAAATAACTGTGCCGTTCTGCCCCGAGAGTGAGCTGTCGGGAGTAGGACATAAGGATTTTATCCCTGCCATATGGTACCATCGCATAATCAGCATACCTCAAGCGTGGGATGGAAAACACATCATACTTCACTTCGGCGGTGTTGACTATCGGTCACAAATATTTATTGATGGTAAAAAAGCATTTGAACACTTTGGAGGGGCAGCTTCATTCGAGGTCGACATAACACGCTTTGTCAAGGCCGGAGGCTCGCACCACCTTATCGTTTATGCTCAAGACGATGTCCGCTCACGTCTCCAACCAGGAGGAAAGCAGAGCCGCAGACTTAATTCCTACGAATGTTTCTACACCAGAGTGACCGGTATATGGTCGACGGTGTGGCTTGAGCCCGTCGGAAAGGGTGGCCTGAAGAACTGCCGCATCACTCCCGATCTCGACCAGAAACAATTCATCTTCGAACCCACATTCTTCGACTATGGCGAAGCAGCCACTTTCGAGGTGAAGGTTAAAGACAGCGGGAAAATAGTATTCCGAAAGGAAGTGCCGGCAAGCACAAGCGCTTTTGTGGCAGCAGGCATTAAGAATGTAAAGACATGGTCGCCCGAAAGCCCGTTCCTCTACGACGTGGAATACACCGTAAAAGACAAGAACGGTAATATAATAGATAATGTATGCGCGTATGCGGGAATGCGTAAAAGCGAGCTCCGCGGTATGGTTTATTACCTGAACAACGAGCCATACTATCAGCGCCTGGTGCTCGATCAGGGATATTATCCCGACGGACAATGGACAGCACCAACCGACGAAGCGCTTAAAAACGACATCGTGCTTGCCAAAGAGGCCGGCTTCAATGGCGCACGCCTGCATCAGAAGGTATTCGAACAACGCTACTTCTATTGGGCAGACAAGCTTGGCTACCTCACATGGGGCGAGTCGCCGTCGTGGGAGATGGACTGGACAAACCAGATTGCCGCACGCAACATGATCAGCGAATGGGACGAATGCCTCGAGAGAGACTACAATGTGCCGTCGCTCATCGCATGGTCGCCACTCAACGAGTCGTGGATGCCCGATGTGGACAACCAGCGCGAGCGACTCACCAATGACCTCTACTTCATGACAAAGCGCTACGACCGCACACGACCGGTAGTGACCACAAGCGGAGGATATCATGCCGGACATACCGACATCTATGCCGAGCACACCTACGTGCAAGACCCCGTGGAGCTATACCACCAACTAGAATTCGACAAGGATGGCATGCCTTACAACCACTGGCCAAAGTTCAGTGCACCATGGAAGGGCGAGGCATATATCATCGATGAATTCGGCGGAATTCGCTGGGTGCAGAAGATGAAAGCCGCAGAAGTGACTCCAGAAGATCAGTTCTGGGGATATGGCAAAGACCCACAGACACTCGATGAATACTACAAGCGTCTCGAGGAACAGGTGAATGTAATCCTCTCGCTCGACCATATATGCGGATTCTGCTACACACAGATCGTCGACGTGGAGCTTGAGAAGAACGGCATCTACACCTACGACCGCGAGAAGAAATTCGATATGCAACGCATAAAACGAATATTCTCAAAGAGCCGCGAACAGGCTAAAAAAGAAGTGGAAAAGATGCTCAGCGAAAGAGATAAAAAATAAAACAACAGAGAGAATTAATAACACTATTTATTAACCGCAGCTACTCCCTTTTGGGGGTATTGCATTTACTAACTAAATTTATATTATTATGAAAAGTTTCAAACTTTTACTCATGACAGCACTGCTCATGGTAGCAGGCAGCTTGAACGCTCAAGAGAATCAGGGCGAGATTATCGACCTTCTCCCAGCGAACGTAACCGCTAACATCGGTTCGGAGCGTAAGCAAGACAAGCAGAAGAACATGGTTATTGCCGGTTCTCCTGAAAAAGGCTACAAGGCATTCTTCGCAGCCGTTGACGACGAACACGGTGAGGAACTCTGGGTGACCGACGGAACAAAGGAAGGTACCCACATGGTGAAGGACATCGTTCCTGGCACAGGTAGCGGCAACCCAATGTATCTCGGACGCCTGAACGACAAAGTGCTCTTCTCGGCTTACACCGACGAGACCGACTTCGAGCCATGGGTGAGCGACGGCACAGAAGAAGGCACATTCATGCTCGCCGATCTCTACACATTCGGACCAAGCGACCCGAAGGCCTTCACACAGATGAACGAGACACAGGCTATCTTCGGTGCTATCGACGATGAGAGCGCCGAGTTCGACACCGACCGCGGTCCACAGCACTGGCTCTACGTCACCGACGGTACCGTTGAAGGAACAAAGCGCGTGGTGGAAGATGCTGACAGCCCCAACCAGGCCGACATGCGCCATCCCGGACAGGACAACACGACACTGCACACCGCATACGTTCGCGTTGGTCGTCGCGTATTCTTCAAGGCCGACATGACCAACGGTTCTACAGGTGAAGAGCTTTGGGTGACCGACGGTACAGAGGAAGGCACCTACGAAGTGATGGACATCAACTGGGAACAGTGGCCAGAAGGACAATGGGGACACGACGAGGGTTACACACGTAACTGCGGACTCGACAACCTCGAGAACTACAAGAACGAGAAGGTATTCTTCCAGGCATGGACTCCACGCTACGGCTCAGAGATGTGGTGCTCCGACGGTACAAAGGGCGAGCCTGTGACCGGCGACGGACAAGGCGACGACCACACATACTTGATCGCCGAAATGGACGAGACAATCGGCGACAATGGCCTTGGTAACGGTCGCGGTACGTTCGGTACAGGATGGGAAGTCTACGACGACCGCATCTGGTTCCGCATGTGGGATCCAGTAGGCGGCTACGAGATTGGTGGAACAAACATGCAGAAGGGCGACAAGAAATACTTCGACATCTGGCAGGAAGAGCCATCTAACACCCACAATTCCTACTCTGACCCAGGTTGTATCTTCGACGGTGTTTACATGTTCTGCGCTGCTCACGGATTTGATGGCGCACGCGAAGACCACTACGGCGGTGAAATGTGGTGCCTCGACGGTGAGAAGGTTTGGCTGCAGTACGACTTCGTCCCAGGCACAGGCTGCGACTGGATTAAGGAGCAGACAGTTGCTGGCGGTTCTCTCTACTGGTACAACGAGAGCAACTCTCAGCCCGATGTATTCGGATCAGGTATCTATCGCCTCGACAGCAAAGACGGTATTCCTGTAGTTTGCACACACATCGTTCCTACTGGAGACTTTGCAAACACACTGCGTAACCTCGACGGCGACCTCATCTTCAACCTCAACTCTAACCACAGAGTGTACGTCTATAAGTACACCAAGGAAGGATGGGACGGCAAGAGCGACAAGGGTTATCTCGAGCCAGACTTCGGCCCAACAACAGGCATTGAGGATGTAACCACCAAGAAACTTGGCGAGAACGTGAACGTTTATACCATCAACGGTATGCAGATTCGCCAGAACGTCAAGGC
>CACZRN010000114.1 GCA_902783625.1 uncultured Prevotellaceae bacterium | reverse complement strand
TTCCATCGAAGAACTCGAAGAAACTGTCGCGCGTCTTATGAATGATTTCGTTTACGAGATAGACACCATAAGCGGACAAATGGCAATTATTGGGCTAAAGCTCCTCGAAGAGATATAATATTTTTTCATCTATGCCGTTAAAACTATGGCAAAGAAAGTAAGAAAAACTAACAGCAGGCCCAATAAGAAGGGCACAGTGAAGAACCCATACACCGTTGAGGAACACAAATAGATTTTTGTATGTATGTTAGTCGAGGCAAGTTTCTCCGAGGGAGAAATATCGCTGTTGACAGATGCCGACAAAAACGAATAGCCCAGGCAAACAAGAAACTTTTCGGTGAGGAAAACGCAAAAACACTAAGAAACAACCTGAATCTCAAAAAATAGAGCAAAGCTCCCGTATCGGCAAGACACTGGCGTAACGTACTAACAAATAGTGTGTTGCGCCATTTTCTTATGCGCCAAGGTGTAGAAAAAGTGTAGAAAAATTCCTGCGAAAAAATTTGGTATTATTATTTTATGCTAATATATTTGCAGGCGTATTTCAACAAATTTTAATTACAATAATATGAAAAGGACAATAACAGCGTTTTTGTTTATTATTGCTGTGCTTTGCGCTAAATCACAAAACACGGCAATCTCAGTAATGGAATTTAATATTGACGACATTCCATGTAGATGGTATCCGGAAACTAATCTTCTCTATCTATGCGGATTTGATGTCGATGAAGGCGGGCTCATGTATTTCGCCGGAGGAGACCCACTACAGATAGCATGCTATAATGGAAGTAATCAGGTTTACAAACGTACCATCTTAAATGCCAAGCCCCAGCAGGACCTGTTTCATATCAAAGGCGATTCTATTTATATAGTAGATGACACTACATCAAAAATCATCAGACTCCATAAAAATGGGAAAGGCTCTATTAGTGAGTCTAAAATAGATATGAATAGAATAGAGGGCGGATGGTTTGACGATAACGGGATAACACTATATAACAGCATTTCAACCATAACTTTACATGGTGATACGATCCTATGGCTTAAGTCGGTGATTTCATACGATTATTCGTTGAAAACGACAAATAGCACTGATGCATCTTTATCTACACTGCATTTTCTTAGAAACAACATTCCGCTAAACATATCGGATAAAAGCAATTACTTCGACAAAGGTCGTTTCAATGATAAAAGAGTTTATTGGCACGGCGGTTTCTGGCCTGGAGGTGAAATAGGAGAATTATTATTAATGGATATTGATGGTAATATTGTTGACACCTTCTCTCATCATGACAATAACAGTTATACATATCCTGTTATGGGAAAATATGACGGTCGAGAACTAAGCACGATTTCTCAAGAATTCAATGTCCGCAGAGGGGATTATTTATATGCAATAGGATATAATGGCACAGAGAAAAAAGTATTTGTCTATAAAATGAAATTATCAAATATCTTTCCGAACTAATTTTTGATAAAAACGCATATAAGAAACAAACAGCATATACAATAAACGATATTAGTAAGTTTTATGCGAAATAAGATAATAATAATTCTGTTCTTACTTGTCTCAGTTACAGAGATGACGTTTGCAAATGAGAGTAAATCATTTGATGATGTGTGGAGTCAATGCACAGACATATCAGCATACGATACCATTGACAATCACTCAGTTATTGGTGTGTTCAGCGATCGCACTTGTCTTAAAAAGACTGTTGCCGGCAGTTTGCTTAAGCTCAGCGAGGAAGAGGAAAAGAGCAGATATGTTCCCGTGAAGCGTTGGCAGACAGAGGATTGCAAAGTGATTATTGTCTATGCAGAATGCGATAAATCTTTTAAGATCTTATTGAACACGTTTTCCCCAAATGGCACATTAAGGGAGAAAAGAGTAATAGGGATTATTGATGACGTTGCCGTTTCAAAAGTGATCATTTATCGGGAAGATGGAATAGTGAAAAGAGTTGGCTGGAATGGAGGGAAGAAATTGGATCTGACCTCTATTATGACGCCCACGCATGGCTGCAATATTCAGGGAGAAGGCAATGGCAATTCTTCATGGATAGAAAACTACTATATCGTTTCGTCCGACGGCGATATAAACTTTGCATTTCAAGCAAATTTTGGATACATCGGCTTCAATGTAGAGGGAGAAAAATGCTGCGATATACGTTGTAACGACAAAAAATGCGCAAAAGGAAAATCTGAGGAAAAGTTAAGTGACGAGGATTTTCTAAATAGTTTCCCTCACTCATGGACCGTTTTTTTGGAAAAGTATAAATACAGAGAAGATTGGAGCGACAGCAAAATGTTTTTTAATCTTCAACGCCATTTAAAAAAACTACTTCACATGAGCAATCGGTATGGCGATAGCGTAGCAGAACTGTTAATACAATTATCACAAGATTACAAGAGCGACCGTACCTTCTATGCGGCGAACGACAACACTGAGAGTTACCAGCTGTCGTTAAGAGATTATGACATCAGCCACATCAATGAAAATTGCATAAGTTATAAGACGCTTGTAAGAAATATGCTTGTCAACAAGACCGATGTTTTCTTATCGGTATTGGAAAAATGTACCAAAGAAGAGCAAAGGAATTTTTGGCGTTTTTTTTTTACATCAGAAACAAAGCCCACATCAATGAATTACTACCCTGCAATAAAACAGTATGTAAAAAAACATTGCAGCAAAAAAATAGCCAAGATTATGAATACAGTCTATAAAGAAAAATGGAAGAATAGTGAGAACATCTTATGAATGATTTCATATACGAGAAAGACACCATTAGCGGACAAATGGCAATAATTGGACTAAAGCTCCTTGAAAATGTATAATATTTTTTCATCTATGCCGTTACCGGGATTATATGTTTTTCAGCACCTGAAATAGGTATAATTGTGGTAGGATTAGTAGATAAAGCTGACATTAGTTCAATATACAGAGTAAGGAAATGAAGAGAATTGTTATATTTGCATTACTTCTTTTTGGTGCGTATTCATCAAAAGCGCAACTGAAAGGTGAGGACTTCAGCGACTATAGTGAGTATGTAGCCGAGGTATATGACATTTCGTGGGAAAAGCCGGGTGGATTTAGTTTGTTTTCACACCTCCTTGATTTTGAAAAGGCCACGCATGTGAATGGTATGGGAGTCTTCCCGTTACAATCAATGTATGGCTACGGTTTTATTTCCGACGACAAGGAGTGCATCCTGCTGTTTCCGTACATGGATGTGATGGGGAGCACAATAAGTTCGTTCACAAATGCAAGAAAGAGCAACAAATATAATAAACTGGATTGTAAAAAAATTGCTCCAAAGCATGAAATGGAGACCTACTCCAAAGAAGGATGGAATGAACTCTTCATCACAAGTCTATACGGAAAGACGTCGAAGTTTAACGCCGACCTGACAACAATAGTCAGGACGGAGATGAAAGATGACATGCAGAAGAGCATTGCCAACTATTATGGCGTGAAAGAGCTATTTCCCTACTCCACCACCGTTTTCTGCTATGACAAGAATCATGTTGGCATGTACTTTCGTCTGATGCTTACCGCTAAGGGGAAATGTCACGAAAACGAATACCTGCAGCGACTCTTCGAAGCCGTGAAGTATATGGATACGCAGAAGTATAAGTATGACGATAAGAAAAACAACGCTCTACGACAACAGCGCTGGGCACGCATGAAAAGCAAATAAAAGTCTGTAAGAAATGTTTTTTCCGAACATACTTCTTTCTTGTTCATAATAATTTTTGATTTAACACGTTCTTTATATTGACAGCAAAACCTAAAGAGTGAAAAAAGAATGATGAACGCATTTGAAAGGTTCGCCGCAATAGTATATTATTACAATTGTAACAGACGATGGGCCAAATTCATTGAATATGAGAATACCCTGCAATATTTTTGGATATTATTTCTATTTCTCACTCTTCCGCTTCTCGTTTTGGCAACACGAGACATGAAGCCAGTTGACGATATTATTTTTTATATATATATTGCGCTGTCGTTTGCCGTGACTCTGTGTCTCGCGGTTTATATGCCTAAGAGAAAGCTTGATATCTATTCTCAATATCTGACCGAGTGGCAGAAAAGTCACGCAATATATATATCGTGGGGTGTGCTTTTGCTCTTGATGCTTTTTTCCCTCATTGCCGGGGTGTGCTTTTGCTCTTGATGCTTTTTTCCCTCATTGCCATAATAATTAAGATATGAACACATACGACTATATCATCGTGGGCGGCGGGCTGTATGGAGCCACGGCGGCAAGGATTCTCAGCGAGAGAGGGCACAAATGCCTGGTGCTGGAGAAGAGGAGCGACGTGGGCGGAAACATCCGCGACAAGTGGCAGGATGGGATAAACGTGCACCTCTACGGGGCGCACATCTTCCATACAAAAGATGACGAGGTGTGGCGGTTCGTGAACCGATTTGCCACGTTCAACACCTACGTCCACACCGTGCGCACAAGGTTCGGCGACCGACTCTTCGATATGCCGATAAACCTGAACACATTCCGCGAGGTGTATGGAATAGAGAGCGGCGACCAGATAGACGACGTGCTCGCCGAGGAGCATGGCAGAGAATACTACGACAACCCGCGCAACCTGGAGGAGAAGGGCGTGAACCTGATAGGACGACGGCTCTACGACATGCTGATAAAGGGATACACCGAGAAGCAATGGGGCTGCCCGGCAACGGAACTACCAGCGGACATAATAAACAGAATACCTGTAAGAAAGACCGCTGACAACAGGTATTTCTCCGACCTTTATCAAGGCATTCCCACAGAAGGCTATTCGAAGATGATCGGAAAAATGCTCGAGGGCATAGAGGTGAGAACGAATGTTGACTTCCTCAGCAACAGGGATTACTGGCTCGGCATGGGGCGGAATATAATCTTCACGGGCATGATCGACGAGCTGATGGACTATCGCCTGGGCGAGCTGCCATACAGGAGTCTCCGATTCGAGAACGAGCGCATAGCCACGTCCGACTACCAAGGGCAGGCGGTGGTGAACGAGGCCGACCGCAACGTAGGGTACACCCGCACCATAGAGCACAAGCACTTCATGACCGACGGAGCACAACATGTGCCCTTCACAATCATCACCCGCGAGTACCCGCAGCAATGGCAACGGGGCAGCGAGGCATACTATCCCATCAGAACAACCGAAAGCGAGCGTATCTACAACGAGTATGTGGCGATGGCGCGAGAGGAATATCCCAACATCGTCTTCGGCGGAAGGCTCGGATTGTTCCGATATCTCGACATGGACGACACCATTGCTGCAGCCATTGAGGGAATGAACAACACGGGCGAGAGGTAATCTCCGGCAGCAGCGACATTGCACCGCACAAATAATTTTGCTAGCAAAATTTCGAATAAAGAGGCTCTTTAATGGCAATAAAGGGCCCAGTTAATGAAAATTTTGCTAGCAAATTTTTTGTCATGCTATAATCATTGCGACAAAACAATTATGCGACGCCGGCAACACATCGCTTTGCCACATTCGGCAAGGAAATCTTTTTTGAAAACCTATGGCGTTTGAAAAAAATGTAATATCTTTGTAGCATCAGAATCATTAAATCAGAAAAACTATGAGAAATGCCAGATTAGTGACACTTATGAGCTGCCAATGGGCAGACATGGACTTGGACACCCTGTGTGGCAAGGCTGCCGACATGGGGTACGACGGTATTGAACTTGCCATCTGGGGCAATCATCTCGACCCGATACGCGCGGCAAAAGACGATGCCTACGTGGCTGAGATAAAGAAGATATTCGACCGCCACGGGTTGGTGGTGAAGGCATTGTGCGCACACGTGCCGAGCCAGTGTGTGGGCGACTACAACGACCCGCGCCTGAACAACTTCGCACCTGCCGAACTTGCCGACAAACCCGACGAGATTCGCGCATGGGCAATAGAGACGATGAAGGCCGCCGCAATAGCTGCAAGGAAGCTGGGAGCATACTGCGTGACGGGATTCGTGGGTTCGACGATATGGAAATACATGTACTCATTCCCGCAGACCACCGAGGAGATGATTGAACGCGGATTCGAGGAGATACGCACGCTATGGTTGCCCATACTCGACGTGTTCCGCGAGAACGGGATAAAATATTGTCTGGAGGTGCATCCCGCCGAGATTGCCTTCGACTATTGGACAACGAAACGACTGCTTGAGAAGATGGCCGACAGACCTGAGTTCGGACTGAACTTCGACCCGAGTCACCTTCAGTGGCAAGGTATAACACCGCACGTATTCCTCGAGGACTTCATCGACCGCGTGTATCATGTGCACATGAAAGACTGCGCCGTGACGCTCAACGGACGCAACGGCTTGCTCTGCTCGCACATCGACTTCGGCGACCTCAGGCGTGGATGGAACTTCCGCTCACTGGGGCACGGCGATGTGAACTTCGAAGAGATTATCCGTGTGCTGAACGCATACAACTACGAGGGACCGCTCTCTGTGGAGTGGGAAGACTCAGGGATGGACCGCGAATACGGTGCACGAGAGGCATGTGAGTTCGTACGAAAGATCGACTTCAAGCCTTCGGACATAAAATTCGACGCAGCTATTAAATCATAATAAAACAATAATCTATCATGACAAACAGAAGACTAAGAATGGGTATGGTCGGTGGCGGAGGCAACGCCATGATCGGTCCCATCCATCTGCGCGCAGCATTGATGGAGAATGACATTGAACTCGTATGCGGTTGCTTCAGCCGCAATTATCAGACATCGCTCGAGACAGGACGCAAGTGGCATGTGCCCGACGACCGCATCTATCACGACTACAAGGAGATGATGGAGTGCGAAGCAGCACTACCAAAGGACGAGAGAATGGACTTCGTGGCTATTGTGACGCCCAACAAGGTGCACTACGAGCAGGCTGCCCTGGCACTCGACAAGGGATTCGACGTGGTGCTCGACAAGCCGATGACCTTCTCGCTCGAAGAGGCATTGATGCTCAAGGAGAAAGTGGAGCAGACAGGACGCACGCTGGCACTGACACATACATATTCAGCCTACCCTGCCGTGAAGGAGATGAAGTCGCGCATAGCAGCCGGCGAACTGGGACGCATACGACTCGTCGACGTGGAATACACGCAGGGATGGCTTTCGCAAAGAATAGAACTGCTGGGAGGAAACAACGCCGGATGGCGCACCGACCCAACCCTGTCGGGAAAAGGAGGATGCGTGGGTGACATTGGTACACACGCATGGCACCTGTCGGAGTATGTCACAGGTGAGAAAGTAGTGGAACTGTGTGGAGAACTCACCACCTTCGCTGAGGGCAGACCAATCGACGACGACGCTGTGGCATTCATGCATTACACGAACGGCATTCACGGCGTGCTGCATGCCACACAGGTGGCGGCAGGCGATGAGAATCGTCTCACCATACGCATATCGGGAGTGAAGGGCACGTTCGAATGGCACCAGATGGAACCAAACACATTGATTGTGCGTTGGGCTGACCGACCCGCAGAGATTATCCGCACGGGCAACGGATACATGAGTCCGCTGGCGAAATGGAACACTCGCACACCGGGTGGACATCCCGAAGGATACATCGAAGCGTTTGCAAATATCTATCGCAACTTCGTGAAGACCGTACGGGCAAAGGAAGCAGGCGAGACACCAGAGCCCGATTACCTCGACTTCCCGAACGTCAACGACGGCGTGCGCGGACTGCAGTTCATAGAGACAATGGTGCGCTCATCGCAAGCTAAAGACAAGAAATGGCAGCCATGGGTTGAGAAATAAACCGACAGAAAGAAAATATAGCCGACAGAGGAGCAAGAACAACACGGTGTGTTAAAACTGCTTAATCTGCCGGCTTTTTCTTTTATTTCAATTTGCAGTGTCGCTTTTTTCTCGTAATTTTGCAAGGAATATGGCATTTTGCGACTAAAACCATCAAACAGATACATGTTGAAATCAAATAAGAAAAAATTCTTTCTGATAGCACTTGCGTGGATAGCCGTTGGAGTATTGATTACCTTGGCTTTCGACGACATGTGGGAGCGCACATCTACCAACGAATCGTGCATGGCGTGCCATTTCCATGAGAAAGCCGACAACGCATGGAAGCAGTCGAAGCACCACAGCAGCAACAACAAGAGTGGTGTGACTACCGACTGCGCCGCATGTCACCTGCCACCAAAGGGAACGATGGCTCACTTCAGCGCAAAGGCACGGATGGGCATGAAAGACTTGTGGTCGTACATGACAAAACACAAGGACAAGATAAACTGGGAAAGAAAAGGCGAGCTGGAGTATGCACAGAAGATAGTGTATAACGAGTCGTGTAAGAAATGCCACACAAACCTCTTCCCAAGCGAACTGAACGATGATGGACTGAAGGCCCACCTCTATTACGAGGAGAATGAAGAAAAGCTGGGACTGCAGTGTATCAGCTGCCACCTCGATGCCGGACACTTCAATCCCAACTACAAACACGGTAAGATGGAAGGCCTCGCAGTGGTGGACAATGCCATCAAATACGACACTGCTGCTACGGTGAAAGAATTCAAGAACTTCACCGAGACAGTGCCTGGCACATCTGTCACGATAAACATGGTGGCAGTGCCCGGCGGAGACTTCACAATTGGTAGTCCGAAGAGTGAGCCTTACCACAAAAACGACGAGGCACCGCAGAAGAAGATATCCGTTTCGCCATTCTTCATGGCTGAGGTCGAGGTGACATGGAACCAGTATTGGGCATTCTACAACGAGACAATGTCGGAGGGACGCACACCACCTTTAGTGGTCTATGCCAACAACTCAAGGCCCGACGTGGATGCCATCACCGGACCGACACCACCATTCGGATTCCCCGACCAAGGATGGGGAATGGGCAACCGACCGGCTATAACGATGACTCACTACGCTGCCGAGACATTCTGCCAGTGGCTGTCGATGAAGACTGGAAAGAAATACCGCCTGCCGACAGAAGCTGAGTGGGAGTATGCTGCACGAGGAGGAACAGAGACACCGTACTTCTTCGAAGGAAGTCCGAAGAAATATACCAACGAGGGATTCTTCAAGAAAATATTCGGAGTTGACACCACTTCAATCAATGGATACATCATCTACCTGAACAACAGCGACAGCAAGACTCAGGAGCCATCGAAGGTGAAGGCTAATCCGTTTGGACTGAAGAACATGCTCGGCAACGTGATGGAATACTGCGCCGACAAGTATAACGCTGATGCTTACGGCAAATGGCACGACGGCGACAAGAACCCGATCTGCCAGGAGGGCGACGAATATGTGGTACGCGGTGGTTACTACATGGACGACGCCGCCAATCTGCGATGTGCCGCACGCAGTCATACGCAGAACGACGCATGGCTGAAGACCGACCCGCAGAACCCGAAGAGCATTTGGTGGTACTCCGACATTAAGGGCATCGGATTCCGTGTGGTATGCGAAGTGCCCGAGGGAGTGAACGCAAGATAAAAAGTAAACATTTAAGAATATCACTGATCTAATTACAAAATTATGAGCGAAAACAAAATTAGCAGAAGAAAATTCCTCACCTATTCTGCAGCTGTTGGTGCTACAGGTCTGGTAGGTGCATCTCTCCTCTCATCATGTGGGAAGGGAAATGGCGGTTCGAAACCTCTGAGAAAAGCAGGCGAATACTACCTGCCTGAACTCCCTGACAAGGCCATCGAAGGCAAAGAGATTAAAGTGGGTCTCGTAGGATGCGGCGGACGTGGCTCTGGCGCAGTCAACGACCTTCTCGAGGCTGCCGACGGTATAAAGGTTGTCGCACTGGGCGATGTATTTAAAGACCGTCTCGACGATGTGAAGAAAATGCTTGCCGAGAAGCACAACCAGGTAGTACCCGACGATGCTTGCTTCGTAGGTTTCGATGCATATCAGAAGGTAATCGACATGGTTGATGCCGTCATCCTGACAACACCACCAGTATTCCGTCCTTACCACTTCCAGTATGCTGTGGAGAAGGGTGTTCATGCATTCCTTGAGAAGCCAGTATGTGCCGATCCTAAGGGTTACCGCACAGTGATGGCTGCCTCGAAGCAGGCCGTTGCCAAGGGCCTCAGCGTGGTGACAGGTACACAGCGTCATCACGAGCGTCCATACGTTGCTGCCTTCCAGAAGATTCAGGAAGGTCTCATCGGCGAAATCACAGGTGGATGTGTTTACTGGAACCAAGGTATGCTTTGGTACCGCGACCGTCAGCCAGGATGGAGCGATATGGAATGGAACATACGCGACTGGGTGAACTGGAAATGGCTCTCGGGCGACCACATCGTTGAGCAGCACGTGCACAACATCGACGTGTTCCTCTGGATGTTGGGCAAGCACCCCATCAAGGCTACCGCATTCGGAAGCCGCCAGCGTCGTAAGACAGGCGACCAGTACGACAACTTCAGCGTTGACTTCGAGTTCGAAAACGGAATTCATCTCCACAGTATGTGCCGCCAGATAGACGGATGCAGCAACTACATCGGTGAGTATGTTCAGGGCACAAAGGGTATGTGGAAGAGCGAGACCGACGAGATTACCGACCTCGAGGGCAATGTAATCTGGAAATTCGACTACGACAAGGCAAAGCAGGACTTCCAGCAGCACAACTCGTATGTGCTTGAGCACGTCGATTGGATCAACCACATCCGCAAGGGTGAGGCACACGACGAGTCTGAGGCAACAGCAATATCCACCCTCGCCGGTATCATGGGACGCGAAGCAGCATACACCGGAAAGACCGTCACATGGGATGAGATAGCAGCTTCTGAGCTCGACTACATGCCAGCTAAGCTCGAACTCGGCCCTCTCGACCTGTCGAAGTTCAAAGTGCCCGTACCAGGAGAGTAAGAAAGCAGAATAATGTTTCGAAAAACCTAAATCATTCTTAATATGAACAGGAAACAATTTTTGCAGCGTTCACTCGCTGGTATAGCCACACTGGCTGTGGCACCATCGCTGACTCTCAGCTCGTGCGCAAGCGCTAAGAAGAGCGACAAGAAAAAAGGTGTGCTCAACCTGTCGTTCCAGGAAGGCATCGCACCAGGCGAGAACCTCAACGAGAAGCTCGACTTCATGGAGAACCTCGGCATTGTAGGCTTCGAGCCAGGCGGACGCGGACTCGCCGGAAGAGTAGAAGAGATACAAAATGCACTCAAGGGTCGCGACATAAAGGTTTCGGCCATCTGTGCAGGTTTCGACGGTTTTATACTCTCTGAAGATGCCGAGGTGAAGAAGCAATTCGACACCACCATGCGCGAGATCGTCGCAGCAGCAGGCGCACTGGGCTCAGTGGGCGTGATAATGGTTCCGGCTTTCAAATGGCAAGAGCCTTGCAAACCCCACAATCAGGAGACACGCGACTACCTCTGCGAGCAGCTCCACGAGCTTGGCGAGTATGCCCTCTCACAGGGTACTACCGTCATCCTCGAGCCACTCAACCGCGACGAGTGCTTCTACATGCGCCTCGTGGCCGACGCAGCAGCCATCGCACGCGACTCGAAGAGCGACGGTGTGAAAGCAATGGGCGACTTCTGGCACATGAAGGAAGAGACATCTGACTATGGTGCATTCTGGTCGGCAGGACAGAAATACCTGCAGCACGTGCACATGGCAAGCCGCGGAACACGCAACATGCCTGGCGAAGACGGCGACGTGGACGACTATCGCGAAGGATTCCGAGCACTCAAGGAAATCGGCTACGACAAGTACGTATGCTTCGAGTGCGGACTCAAAGGCGAAGACAGAGCAACGGCAGTAACAAACGCCGTAAACCTGCTCCGCACACAATGGGACGAGGTGTAGAATCCTAAGAAGAAACCTCAAACAACCAAAGGCTCCCCTGCCCTAACCGGCAGAGGAGCCTTTTTGCGTTGTATCCTGGGTAAATGCACCCGACAAAAGCCACAAGAAACGCAAAAAGTAACAAATCGTAAGCAATATTTCAGGGTATTTTCGGAGGTAAGGTTCGTCAAGCAAAAAACGCCTCAAAAACCGACAAAAAAGACAAAAAAATTGACCAAAAAGACATTTTTCCTACCCTAAAACGAAAAAACAACGCCAATAAGTGGGCCTTTTAAGCCCATTAAAGAGGCACTTTAAGACTGTTACTTGGGCTCTTTAATGCCATTAAAGAGCCTCTTTAATGAGGACAACTTAATCCCTCAAAAGAGGACTAAGGCCAAAGAAACACACGCAGAGAATTGACACAGAGTGAGTTACAGGATTTTCTTTAAAAAGCAAGAAAAACCGCCCATTTGCCCGAAAAAACCGCTCAAAGCCCAGAAACGAGCCATATAATTTAGAATGAGTAAAAATAAAGCCATTCCGCTTACAACTTTTCACCATTTTCAACCGTCCCCTCCCCAATCCCCGATAAACACGGAGAGAAATTGTAACTCACAAATAAAATTCTTTTACTAGCATTCACTTTCCGACTTTTTTCAGTGATTTCTCAAACAATTATTTTACTTTTGCACAGTATTAAACTATTTACAAAAGCATAAATGCAGGCTCTGACCATTTTTTTTTACATATTAATCTTCATTGCACTTATTATCTTCCTCAGCTGGTATAAGTCGCCGAAACGAATAGGAAAAAAGGGAGAGAAGAAGGTATTCAATTATCTTTTACAACTCTCTGACGATTATCATATCATAAACGACGTAGTGTTTAAGACCAATAAAGGAACGACACAGATTGATCATATTGTAGTATCAAAATATGGAGTGTTTGCCATTGAGACAAAAAACTACAGAGGTGAAATCTATGGTGACGACAATCGAGAAGAGTGGACACAAATCATTGTAACGGAGGTAACTTATCAACGCAAATGGTGGAAAACATATACATATGTAACCAAGAACCATTTCTATAATCCCGTGAAGCAATCCATGGGGCACGCATTTAGAATAAAGGAGATATTAAAAGATTACAAGCACCTACCGATCGTTCCGATTGTAGTTTTTGTTGGCGATGCTGTTTTTAGCGACGTAAGGACAAAATACAGAGTAATTTACGCTAAACAATTATTACAAGTTATAGAAGAATACAAAACAACATATCTGTCAGATGACGAGTACCATAATGTTATAAAAACTTTGCAAGACAATAACATACGTGAGCTCATTGACAACAAAACACACATTGGAAATATTAATTCAGAAAGACATAAAAGACAAGACACTGTTAATGCAGGATTATGTCCGAAATGTGGCGGAAAACTTGTCTTAAGAAGTGGCAGATACGGAGATTTTTACGGATGTACTAATTATCCTAAATGTAAATTCACAGTCAATATTGGTTGATGAATAATCTAATATAGTTGCATATACAAGATTAAAAACAAAAAATAGGAAGCGACCGTGTAGTCACTTCCTATTTTCATGTCGGGATTACTG
>CACZRN010000113.1 GCA_902783625.1 uncultured Prevotellaceae bacterium | reverse complement strand
GCAGACATTTATCACTGCCCTCGATGAGTGTGAATATGAGCAATATGCCCCTGGCGACAAGAAGGGAAATATGGCTAAGACATACGATGCAGCCTCGAAGGCCATCATAAGTATTGAAGAAGAAATGAAGAGAAAGTCTTCACGTCGTGGATCTCGTAAGAGTAACGGCTTAAGAAACAACACAGGCACATCAAAGGCAACAATGATGATTCTCACATTGGCAATTCTTTTCACCAGTTCCTCAACCTTTGCCGATGAGCAAGGCGATAGTCTCTATAATGCCGGCGAATACCAGAAGTCCATCGAAAGCTATTTGAATGCCACAAAAGACGGTGGTGATGCACGCGAGCTATACAATCTTGGCTGTGCATACTTCCGTACAGGGCAGATTGGCAAGAGTATATTGTATTTCGAGCGTGCTCGTCGTTTCATGCCTGGAAACAATGATGTGGAGCATAACCTGAATATTGCTCGTAAAAAGACAGTCGACAAGATGACACCTGCCGACGATTTCGTAGTGCTTCAGTGGTTGAACAATGCATCGTCGGTTCTCTCGCTTGGTGCATGGGGTACGCTTTCAGTCATCGCCATTACAGTTGCCTTGATTCTTTTGTTGTTCCTCCTTTTCTCATCGCGTGATAAGGTGCGCCGCATATCTTCGTGGGCATGTCTGCTCTCAGCGATTGTTTGCCTCGTGTCACTCGCTATGGCAATCGTCACCTATGCGAGGATTACTACCCGCAACCATTGCGTAGTGACTGTATCGGAGACACCGCTTCGCCAGTCGCCTCCTAAGGGTAGCAAGGCAATACGTATCATACATGAGGGAGCCACACTGAAGATTGTCGGCGAGGGAAAGGATTGCTACAATGTTCAGTTGCCCGATGGGCAGGCTGGATGGATTGATGCCAATGCACTGGAGATAATATAAATCATACGGGGCAATGCGACTTTTGCCGAGCCCCTGTAATAACATAATAAGTATAAAAATAGCGTGTTTCGAGCATCCGATGCATATGAGCCGTCATTAAAGAGGCTCTTAACCGCAACATAAGAGGCTCTTAACCGCGACATAAAAGGCTTTTAACCGCGACATAAAAGGCTCTTTATTGAAGCAAGGTGTTTTTGCTTCGTTTGTTGCGAGATGCGAAGATGCATGCTAAATGGAAAAACCGCAGAAGCGGGTACTACATACTGTTGAATTGAAATGACAGATTATATAATAAGTATCGACCATGCTTTGATGGGCTGTATGAATGGAAGCAGCTCCATCTTTGTGGATGGCTTGATGACGGGTATAACAAATCCGCTCACATGGGTGCTGTTATATGCTGCCCTGATTATGCTGGTGATAAGAAACAACCAGCGTCTGGGGCACGTCATGCTCGTTATCATGTCGGCTTTGGCATGTGTTGTGATAGTCAGTCTTGTAACCGATAGCATTGTGAAGCCTGCTTTCGCTCGTCTGCGACCATGCAACGATCCTGCGCTGTCGGGATGGATTGATACGGTATGGGGTGTCAAAGAAGATTCTTATAGTTTCTTCTCTGCGCATTCTGCCAACACGTTCTCGCTGGCAGTATTCCTTGCCTTGGTGGTGAGAAGCAGGGCTCTGACACTGTGGTTGATAGTATGGTCGTTGCTCAACAGCTATTCGCGGATATATCTCGGGGTGCATTTCCCCAGCGATTGCTTGGCAGGCATTCTCTTCGGGGCAATGGTAGGAGCATTGGTATATGTGATATATAGATTTATAGTGAGCAGGATTTATCCAAGCTATAATTATATTTCGACACATTATACATCGACGGGTTACGACCATGTCGATGTGGCAATGGTTGTTGTGACGCTTGTTCTGACGTTTGCATATTTGGTGCTACGCTCGATAATCGTTTATGGTGTAACAGAGTTTAGTGTATGACGACGAGAGATATAAACATTTCGGAATATGATTATCCGCTTCCCGATGAGCGTATAGCGAAATATCCGGTCAGTGAGCGCGATACCAGTAAGCTACTTGTTTACGATGGGGGAAGCATTTCTACAGATGTGTTTCGCCATGTGAGTGGATATATACCTGCCGGTTCGCTTATGGTATTTAACAATGCCAAGGTGATTCAGGCTCGTATGCACTTCCGAAAAGCAACAGGTGCACGGATAGAGGTATTCCTCTTGGAACCATATCTTCCTGCCGACTACGAGAGTATTTTTCAAGCAAAGGGTACGTGTAGCTGGTTGTGCCTTGTGGGTAATCTGAAGAAGTGGAAGGGTGAGACTCTGTCGCTGAGCGTGAAAAGCAACGGGCAGGAGATTGTCGTAGAAGCCACACCAAAGCAAAGAGTAGGCACAAGTGTTGTCGTTGAGTTCAATTGGAATCCTGACGATATGGTGTTTGCTGATATTATTGATCTTACAGGAGAACTTCCGATACCTCCATATCTCAACAGACAGACAGAGGAAGGCGACAAGACGACATATCAGACAGTTTATTCGAAGATAAAAGGCAGTGTGGCTGCTCCTACCGCAGGGTTGCACTTTACCGAACGAGTGCTTAACGATATTCGCTCGAAAGGCATTGACACTACAGAGATAACACTACATGTCGGTGCGGGAACATTTCGCCCTGTGAAGAGTGAGAAGATAGGTGAACACGATATGCATAGCGAGGCGTTTGCCGTCAGTAAGCAGACAATAGAAGAAATACTCCGGCACAATTGCAGCGTGGTAGCAGTGGGCACCACTAGCGTTAGGACAATAGAGAGTCTTTATTATATAGGTGTGATGCTGTCAGAAAATCCTCTTCTCGAGGAAGAAGACGTCGCTGTAGAGCAATGGCAGCCCTATGACAGAGAGTATACAATAGATGAGAAATCGGCACTTGAGGCAATCGTGGCATGGATGAACCGACATCAGTTGGAGGTAATCAATACTACGACTCGCATAATAATTGCGCCAGGATATCGTTTTCATTATGTAAAGCGACTGATAACTAATTTTCATCAACCGCAAAGTACGCTGCTTTTGTTGATAAGTGCTTTTGTCGGTGGTGATTGGCGAAGTATTTATACCTATGCCCTCGACAACGATTTTCGTTTCCTGAGCTATGGCGACAGTTCGATACTTATGCCATGTGACGAATAAAAGATATATTTCTAGAAATACATAACTGAGTATGAAGATAGGCGATAGAGTTGTTTTTCTGAGTGAGACCGGTGGCGGAGTTGTTGCTGGATTTCAGGGCAAGAACATTGTTCTCGTTGAGGATGCCGATGGTTTTCAGATACCAATGGCATTGAACGATGTCGTTGTTGTTGATGGCAATAACGACTATTCTTCTGCTCATAGTGTGGAAAGCAGGAAAGCAACAGCCAACAACGAGAAACAGAGACCTGCTGCAGAGCCTCGTAAAGAAGAGTTGAAAGAGCCTGTGCGTGAGATTGAAGAGCGCGAAGGGGGTGATACGTTGAATGTTTATCTTGCTTTTGCACCCGTCGATGCACTCAACATCGGCAACACGACATTTGAGTGTTACCTCGTCAACGATAGCAATTTCTTCCTTAGTTTTACCTATCTGTCAGCCGAGGCATCTCGTTGGAGTCTTAGATGTACCGATGTGGTAGAGCCTAATACAAAGTATTACATCGAAGAGCTGTCACATTCGCAAGTCAGTGATATAGAGCATGTTCAGATACAGTTTATTACTTACAAGAAAAACCGCCCGTTTTTAATTAAAGATCCTGTTGCATGCGATTTGAAGATAGATGGGATGAAGTTTTTCAAGCTGCATGCTTTCAGGCAGAATCTTTATTTTGAACAGCCGGCATTGCTTTTCCCATTGATTAAGAATAATGACATTGCGATGCATGATAAGACTCCGAAAGAAAGTGCGGAAGTAAAAAGCAATGAGAATAAATCGGACGGATATGTTCGCAGATATGAAGACAGAAGGAGGGGCGGATATCCTCAACGTTCGAATGACGATGTGATGGTTGTCGATTTGCATTCTGCCGAGTTGCTTGAGACAACATCGGGTATGAGCAATACCGAGATATTGCAGTACCAGCTAAGTTACTTCAACAAGGTGATGAGTGAGCAGATTAAACACCGCGGGAAGAAGATAGTATTCATTCATGGAAAGGGTGAAGGCGTGCTGAGGCAATCGATAATCCGCGATCTGAAGTACAAATATAAATCGTGTATCTACCAGGATGCATCGTTCCAGGAATATGGATATGGTGCCACGCAGGTTACGATAAGATAGAATCAAGTAGGAAATAAAATCAATAGATATGAAATACGGTTTTGTAACAATTGCATCTGCAATTCCTGAAATGCGTGTGGTAAACGTAGAGTTCAATGCAAGTAAGATGCTTGAACAGATACGTGAAGCCGATGACAAAGGTGTGGAAATCATAGTATTTCCCGAGTTGAGCTTGACTGGGTATACGTGTCAGGACCTTTTCTATCAACAGACGCTTATCGATGCTACGGAAGCAGCAATGGTAAGCATTCTGGAGAAGACGAGGAGTCTTGACATCATATCAATAATAGGTGCGCCGGTTCATGTGGGTGACTTGCTGATGAATTGTGCACTAGTAATTCAACATGGTAGGATACTGGGCATTGTGTCGAAGACATATCTGCCCAACTATGGCGAATTCTACGAGAAACGCTGGTTCGCATCAACGCAAGATCTAAATCCAAAGACATTGCGATACGCAGGCAACACCATCGATATCTCTGCCGATCACATGCTTTTCCGAACGGCTGCCGGCGTTACTTTCGGTGTTGAGATATGTGAGGATGTGTGGGCACCAGTGCCTCCAAGCAATCATCTGGCATTGGCAGGAGCAGAAATCATATTCAACCTCTCTGCTACCGACGAGGTGGTTGGCAAGCATGCTTATTTGCTTGCCCTGCTTGCACAGCAGAGTGCGCGTATGATAACAGGATATGTGTATAGCAGTAGTGGCTTCGGTGAGAGCTCAAGCGACCTCGTCTATGCCGGTAATGCGTTGATTTATGAAAACGGAACTCTTCTGGCAGAGTCGAAGCGATTCTCTCTTACCCCTCAACTGGTAATCTCGCAGGTTGATGTAGAGAAACTGCGACTTGAACGTAGAAAGAACACAACATTCATCAATGCGCAACGTGGTGAGAAAGCAATCATTGTTGATGCTGACAAGACTGGCGAGCGTGAGTTTACTCTTCTGCGCGACATCAATCCGTTGCCGTTTATTCCTAATAAAGACAACATGGCTGACACTTGTGAAGAGATATTCAACATTCAGTCGCATGCCCTTGCCCGTAGGCTGGTACATACTTCATGCAAGAAAGTTGTCATCGGTATTAGTGGCGGACTTGATTCTACTCTTGCTCTTATAGCATGTGCCCACACGTTCGATGTGTTGGGATATCCACACTCCGATATAATAGCTGTTACGATGCCTGGCTTCGGCACAACAGGGCGTACATACAACAATGCGATTGAACTGATTAAGTGTTATGGTGCTACACTGATGGAGATAAATATCGCTGCAAGTGTTGAGCAACACTTTAAAGATATCGGACAGGATCCTGATAATCACGATGCTACCTACGAAAATGCACAGGCTCGTGAGCGAACCCAGATACTTATGGATCTCGCAAACAAGCACTCTGCAATAGTAGTGGGTACCGGTGATTTGTCGGAACTCGCATTGGGTTGGGCAACATATAATGGCGATCACATGTCGATGTATGGTCTTAATGCCGGCATACCAAAAACGCTTGTAAAGTGTCTTGTTGCTCACGAGGCAGAGAAAACAGATTCTAAACTGCTGCGCGACATACTCGATACACCGATAAGCCCTGAGCTTACGCCAGCTGCAAACGATGGCTCTATCGAGCAGAAGACTGAAGATATCGTGGGTCCATACGATTTGCACGATTTCTTCATCTACAACTTCTTGCGCTTTGGCTTCACTCCTGCGAAGATAAAGATGTTGGCAATAAGTGCCTTCTCAGGTAAATACGATGCTTCCACGATTGATAAATGGCTGAGGGTATTCCTCCGTAGGTTCTTCTCACAGCAGTTCAAGCGCTCATGCTTGCCTGACGGTCCAAAGGTGGGAAGTGTTAGTCTCTCGCCACGAGGCGATTGGAGAATGCCAAGTGATGCCACGCGGTTTGATCTTGAAGAAGATTAGAACACAGGATACCGAAACATAATAAGAAAAAGAAAACAACGAAAAAAACTGTCAACTACAGCTCCTTAAGGGGCAGAGGGTAATCCTCAATAACGAATAATATGAATTTCATTTCATTTGGAAGCGGAAGCAGTGGTAACTGCTATTACATATGTCATCAAGGTGATGCACTACTTATAGATGCAGGCATAGGATTGCGTTCACTCAAGCGAGTTGCCTACGAGTATAATATCGATCTTGGCAAGGCACGTGCCTTGCTTGTCACCCACGATCATGCCGATCATGTGAAGTCGGTAGGATCATTGAGTGCTGAGTTGAACATCCCTGTGTATGCCACTTCATCGTCTCATCAAGGTATTGAGAGCAATCATTTCATCAAGAAGAAAATAGCTGCCGACAAGAAATTCTTCATCGAGCCGCTCAGCGAATTCACTATAGGTCCGTTCGCAATAACACCTATCCCCGTGCCTCATGACAGTCACGATTGCATGGGATATTTCATTCGGACCGGCGATGTGGCATTTTGTCTTCTCACCGACATAGGTGAGGTGAGTGAGGCAACAGGGGAATTCATATCTAATGCCACGCATCTCGTCATCGAAGCCAACTACGATCCAGAGATGCTTGCCGCAGGGCCATATCCTGAGTTCCTACGTACGAGAATCGACAGCCCTCATGGTCATCTGAGCAATTCCGATTGTGCTCAGGCAATAATCAGTTATGCTACACCATGTCTGAAGCATGTGTGGCTTTGCCATCTCAGCCAGGAAAACAATCACCCTGAACTTGCGCGGAAGACTGTTGAGATGCTTCTTCGTGCTCAGGGCATCATTGCCGGAGCCGACTTCAAGATGGATGTGTTGGGGAGAAAGCGTCCGAGTGGGATTTTTGTACTCGATTGATGGCTTTGCAAATGTACTAGCTGGGAGGCACTTCGCTTCCCAGCTATTTTTTTGTCTTTGTCCTTACACATTATTTATATATATAAGTAGGAGGGCGTTTTTCATGCAAAATCGATTCTGCATGAATGCAGAAGAAAGGGGTTATGAATCTTTTGTGTGGAAATCGAAAAATTGCCTTTGTAATCAACTGATTATCATATCGTTATTAAAGGGCCTTTTTAATGGCATTAAAGCATTGGTTTATTGCCAATAAAGAGCCCATTTAATGGCATTAAAGAGGCTCTTTGTTGAGAATGGCAAATGTCTTATGTCGAATTTGGAAACAGAAGATGGTTTTATCGGGTGATTATTATCATGCTTCGTTGCAATCTGGTGACATATACTCGATACTTGCGTGAGCATTTGTTTTGCGAATGCTAAATTAACTATGAAAATTTGTACTTTATTATTATTTTAATTATCTTTGCAGATGAGTGAACGCTTTGCTCACGGCATGGTGTGTCGGGCGTGAGTGCAGATGCTGTCTTTATGGCAGAGTATGCGGTAAGTTATCCGAAAGTATAAACAAAATGTATTGCGTATGCAACCCATATTCATTGCAGGTCCGTGTGTGATTGAGTCGGCTGAGGTGTTAGACTCAGTTGCGCAGAAATTGGTTGAGATAAACCATAATCTTGGTGTCGACATTATTTTCAAGTCGTCATTTGACAAAGCTAACCGCACGTCGGTTCGCTCTTTCCGTGGTCCTGGTTTGGAGAAAGGGCTTCAGATGCTTGCCGATGTGAAGACGAAATACGGTTTGAGGATACTCACCGATATACACGAGTCGTATCAGGCAGCAGTGGTTGGCGAGGTGGCTGATGTTATTCAGATACCTGCATTCCTCTGCCGTCAGACTGATTTACTCACGGCAGCCGCACGCACAGGGCGCATTGTAAACATAAAGAAGGCTCAATTCCTGAGTGGGCGCGACATGCGATTCCCTGTGGAAAAGGCTCTCGACGCAGGAGCTAAAGAGGTGTGGTTGACGGAGCGTGGCAATTCATTTGGATATAATAATCTGGTTGTCGACTTCAGAAATATCCCAGATATGAAGGAGTTCGTGCCTCAGGTGATAATGGATTGCACGCATAGTGTGCAGCGTCCTGGCGGTGGTGAAGGCAAGACGGTGGGCGATAGACGCTTTGTACCGGCGATGGCTCTTGCTGCTAAGGCTTTCGGAGCAACAGGTTATTTCTTTGAAGTGCATCCCGATCCTGACAAAGGACTTAGTGATGCGGCTAATATGTTGGAACTTAGTAAGTTGGAATCAGTTATCAAGCAATTAATATGAATGAATCATACTCAGAACGACTGAATCGTGTGCATCAGTATGGTGCGCAATGTCTGCGCGATGAAGCTGAGGCGCTTCTCGATCTTATTCCACAGCTAGATGAGAATTTCGACAAGGCTGTTAGGATGATGTTGGAATGTCGCGGCAAAGTGATTGTGACCGGAGTGGGGAAGAGTGGGCATGTAGGTGCGAAGATAGCAGCCACATTGTCGTCGACAGGCACACCTGCATTTTTCATTAATCCTCTTGATGCTTACCATGGTGACCTCGGTGTGATGACAAAAGACGATGTCGTATTGGCACTTAGCAACAGCGGACAGACAGACGAACTGCTGAGATTCCTGCCAATGGTGCTCCACATGGAAATACCTGTGATTGCAATGAGTAGCAATCCGAATTCGTTGTTGGCAAAGTATAGTAATATTCATATTACGGTGAAGGTAAAGAAAGAGGCTTGCCCTCTGAATCTTGCTCCCACAAGCAGCACTACAGCAGCTCTGGCAATGGGCGATGCTTTGGCAATTGCGCTGATGAGTGTGCGCGACTTCAAACCTAACGATTTCGCACAGTTCCATCCCGGAGGTGAGTTGGGAAAGCGTCTCCTGACAACAGCTGCCGATGTGATGCGTTCAGATGATCTGCCTGTAATGCCAAAAGAAATGCATCTTGGCGAGGCGATAATCCTTGTGAGCAAAGGAAAGTTGGGACTTGGTGTGGCTATCGAAGATAATAAGGTGGTGGGCTTGATTACCGATGGCGATATACGTCGTGCAATGGAGAAGTGGCAGGAAAAATTCTTCGACAAGACTGTCGATGATATCATGACTCGCCAGCCAAAGACAGTTAGCCTCAATACAAAGATAACAGAGATACAGCGTATCATGCACCAATATAAGATTCATACAGTGCTTGTCGTCGATGCAGAAGGACATCTACTTGGTGTGGTTGACCATTATTCATGCATGATATGATTCAATTGAGAGTTTTTTTGTTTTCGGTTGCCCTCTTCTTTCAGATAGGGCAGGGCATGTATGCGCAGACGGCAGACTCACTTGTTGTTGCCGATTTGGAGAAAGTAGGAGTTACTTTTTCCGACAACAACTCTGTTACGCTCCTGATGGACGGACAGGAAAAGTTCGATGATATGTTCGCTGCCATACGTCAAGCGCGCCATAGCATTCATCTCGAGTACTTTAATTTCCGCAACGACTCTATTGCAGGATTGCTTTTTGATATCCTTGCTGATAAAGTGAAGGAAGGGGTAGAGGTGCGTGCATTGTATGATGCTTTCGGTAATGCTTCGAACAATCAGCCGCTGACAAAAAAGCACATGCGTGACCTTCGTGACAAGGGCATTGAAATCTATCAGTTCGATCCGCTGACATTCCCATGGATAAATCATGTTTTCTCGCGCGATCATAGGAAAATCGTAGTTATTGATGGGAAAATAGCATATACAGGCGGAATGAATGTGGCTGACTATTATATAAATGGAACACCACAGGTGGGTTCGTGGCACGATATGCATTGTAGGATAGATGGCGACGAGGTTAATACATTGCAGAAAATATTCATAAAGATATGGAATAAGGTGACTGGGCAGAACCTTCATGGTGCACAGTATTATCGTGGGTGTTTTCCAGCCGATTATTTCAATAACTTAAAGCCTGATACCACCGCAACATCTTATAATAAAAAGGTGGGAATCATCAATCGTGAGCCACGTACATCTAACAAAATCATACGTCAGTTTTATCTGTCAGCTATCAATTCCGCGCAGGATAGCATAAAGATTATTAATCCGTATTTCACTCTGAATCATAAGCTAAAGAAGGCATTGAAACGCGCTATTAAGCGTGGTGTAGATGTAGAGATAATGCTTTCCACACGAAGTGATATCCCATTGACACCTGATTGCGGGTTCTACAACGCTCATAAGCTTATGAAGCAGGGTGCCACTGTGTGGATGTACGAGCCTGGCTTCCATCATACGAAGATAATAATGGTCGATGGTAGGGTATGCACAGTGGGAAGTGCAAATCTGAATGCCCGTAGCTTAAGTTGGGATTATGAAGAGAATGCTGTGATTATTGACAAAAATACTACACAGGAACTCGACAGATTGTTTAATGCTGAGAAAAAAGACAGTTTCATTCTCACCAAGGAGAGCTGGAATCGTTTCCGCACGCCTTGGCAGAAGTTCCGTGGATGGTTTGCCCATCTGCTTGCCCCATGGCTCTGATGATTTTTTTTGTCTGTATTTGTATTGAATTGTTGTATCTAAATATCTTTTTAAGAAAACTTCGAATATTAAAAACGGAAAACTTTTCTGTTTGTTTTGAAGAAAAAGTTTTCCAAAAAGTTTAATTTCTTGTCATTGCGTTGTTACCAATGTTTGTCTTTTTTCTGCATTTTTCTATTTGTTAATATTGTTTAATTAGGGTGCCAGAGAGGTCTCTTTTTATATAGTCTTGCATTAACGCATGTGTGATAACTCGTTGTTTTATAATAAAATACGATGCGATATGTGTTAAAAAGTCGATTTTACAATCAATAACGTTGATTCGTTAAATATTGTAAAAATGAAAATTTTTATATGTATTCTTTTTTCCTATTGCCTTTTTTGTATTACATTTGCAAACGATATCGAGAGTTTCCAAAATGGAAAACTTTTTTGTTTTATCGAATGGAAAAGTTTTCCAAAAAGTATAACTCGCTTGATTGTTGGTCAGAATACTATTATCAAATAAATAATTAAAAGAAATATAGGATACATGGAAATTAAGAATTTTACAATTATGAAGAGAGACGGCAGTAGTGACCGTTTTTCTCTCGACAAGATCATGAATGCCATAATAAAGGCGTTCAATTCAGTTGACGAACCGGTAGACCTTGGTGCTTTATCAAAGATATTGAGTCATCTTGATATGCATGAGGGCATCAAGGTCGAAGACATTCAAAATCAGGTGGAGGAGGCTTTAATGCGCGAGGGGCACTATTCTGTTGCCAAGTCGTTCATGCTTTATCGCCAACAGCATACCGAAGATCGTGAGACGCTCGACAAGTTGAGATTCCTTGCCGACTATTGCGAAGCTGCTAATGCCGCTACTGGTTCGAAGTATGATGCAAATGCAAATGTTGAGCACAAAAACATTGCTACTCTGATTGGTGAGTTGCCAAAATCGAATTTTATTCGTTTGAATCGTCGTTTGCTTACCGACCGCATTAAGAAAATGTATGGCAAGCAATTGGCTGATGAGTATATCGACAAACTCTCACACCATTTTATATATAAGAACGACGAGACTTCGCTTGCAAACTATTGTGCCTCAATCACTATGTATCCTTGGCTTATTGGCGGCACTACGAGCATTGGCGGTAACTCAACAGCTCCTACAAATCTGAAATCGTTCTGCGGTGGTTTCGTTAATATGGTGTTCATGGTGTCGAGTATGCTTTCCGGAGCATGTGCAACACCAGAGTTCCTGATGTATCTCAACTATTTCATCGGAATGGAGTATGGCAAAGACTACTACAAGACTCCAGACCGTGTGGTTGACCTGTCAGTGAAACAGCGCACCATCGACAAAATGATAACCGACTGCTTCGAGCAGATTGTCTATAGCATCAACCAGCCCACAGGCGCACGTAACTATCAGGCCGTATTCTGGAATGTGGCCTACTATGACAAGTATTACTTCGACAGTCTGTTTGGCGAGTTCTTCTTCCCTGATGGAAGTCGCCCGGATTGGGAAGGACTCTCATGGTTGCAGAAGCGATTCATGAAGTGGTTCAACCAAGAGCGCACCAAGACAGTGCTCACATTCCCAGTGGAGACAATGGCACTGCTGACCAAGGACGGTGACTGTCTTGACAAGGAATGGGCAGATTTCACTGCTGAGATGTATTCAGAGGGACACTCGTTCTTCACCTACATGAGCGACAATGCCGACTCGCTTAGCTCATGCTGCCGTCTGCGCAACGAGATTCAGGACAATGGGTTCAGCTACACACTTGGAGCAGGTGGCGTATCGACAGGATCGAAGAGCGTGCTGACGATTAACCTGAACAGATGTATACAGTATGCTGTCAACAACGGGCTTGATTACAAAGAGTATCTCTCCGAGATAATCGATCTCTGTCATAAGGTACAACTGGCATACAATGAAAACCTCAAGGAACTTCAGGCGCATGGAATGCTTCCGCTGTTTGATGCGGGATATATTAATATCGGTCGTCAGTATCTTACTATAGGTATCAACGGAATGGTTGAGGCAGCTGAGTTTATGGGACTCAAGATTACCGACAACCCAGAGTATCTGGCATTCGTACAGGGAGTGCTCGGTCTTGTTGAGAAGTTCAATAAGCAGTATCGCACAAAGGATGTATTGTTCAACTGCGAGATGATTCCTGCCGAAAATGTAGGTGTGAAGCATGCTAAGTGGGATCGTGAAGACGGTTATTTCGTGCCACGCGACTGCTACAACAGCTATTTCTACGTTGTTGAGGACGACAGTTTGAATATCATCGACAAGTTCAAGTTGCATGGCGCTCCATATATTGAGCATCTGACTGGTGGCTCTGCTCTCCACATGAATCTTGAGGAGCATCTTACTAAAGCACAGTACCGTCAGCTGCTTAAGGTCGCCGCAAAAGAAGGATGCAACTATTTCACATTCAACATTCCTAACACCATTTGCAACGACTGCGGTCACATCGACAAGCGCTATCTGCATGAGTGCCCGCATTGCCACTCTACGAATGTCGATTATATGACACGTATCATCGGCTACCTGAAGCGCGTGAGCAATTTCTCACAGGCTCGTCAGGAAGAGGAGCATCGTCGTTTCTATGCTGGCAAGAGCAAATACACAGTAAAGGAAAATGCTTAAGTTTGTGAACACCGGAGTGGTGTTCCAGGAGATTCCCGACGAAGTGACGCTGGCAATTAACATCAGTAATTGCCCGTGTCGCTGTCCGGGATGTCATAGTCATTACCTGTGGGGCGACGTAGGCACACCGCTTAATGAGCAAGTGCTCGATGACTTCATCGCCGAGCTTGGCAGCGATGTCACTTGCATCAGCTTTATGGGTGGCGATTCCGAGCCACGCGAGGTAGATCGGTTGGCAAGATATATCCGCAGCCGATATGCGAAGTACAAGATTGCATGGTGGAGTGGGCGGTTGCGCATTACTTCGGAGATCGACAAGCGCGACTTTGATTATATAAAAATAGGTCCATACCTCCGTCATTTAGGTCCTTTGAAAGAGCGCACGACCAATCAACGCTTATACAAGCAAATAGCTGATGGACAATTTGAGGATATAACATCAAAGTTCTGGAAATAACAACATCCGAGGCAACACAATGAGTTGTCTCGGATGTTTCTTTTATGGGGTATCCGTAACTTTATATCTTTTTTATATCCACATATCCGTGCATGACGGCATAGATAGTTAGTGCAGATACGCTCTTTATGCCAAGTTTGTCCATGATATTCTTTCGGTGTGTAATCACCGTGGTGAGTCCTATGTTCAGTTGATCTGCAATTTCCTTGTTTATAAACCCCTGCACGATGAGCGACAGCACCTCTATCTCTCTGTCGGAGAGAACCTTGCGACTGAGTACATCGGGCATCTTCGGCAGATTCTTGCCATGTGCATGTGCATGCTGCTCGAGTGCAAGCAGATTTCTTACGAGAATCTCCTCCGGCACGTTTATGCATAGGCTGTGAAACCCCGCCAGTTGCGTTGTGGGATTCGACGATGTAGTCATGATGATTGTCTTCTGACGGTGGTCGAGGAAGAATGTCCTGTTCTCGAGGGCAACATTAATAGCCACGAAATAATGTACTATCCCCTCGGGATTGTTCATCTTCATCTCGTCGAAACTCGAATACGTCTCCACCTGCAATATTGGCATTATATTTTGCAATATCTGCCGAAGTCCCATCACAGCAAGGGTGTTCGGATCGAGTATGGCTATTCGTGGACGTTCGTTCATCTCTGTGCGTCTTGTTTATATTTTCTGCAAAATTACGAAAAGTCGAGTGCAATACAAAGGAAAAAGAAAAATTCTTTTTCGTTTTATTGCCGAGACAAAGTAATTTCGACAAAGTAAAAATTACAAAAAAATAGCATTACTGCAATCATTGCGACGCCTTATTTTTCAGTATATGTCATCAACATTACAGCGCCTACTCATATGACTACAGAGAATTTTGCTAGCAAAATTGTCGTTAACTGGGCACTTTATTGCGATTAAAGAGGCTTTCTATTCGAAATTTTGCTAGCAAAATTGTTGTTAGGGAGACAAGGATAGTGTAGAATGTAGAGTGTAGAATGCAGAGTTGAAAAATCTTTGACCACGGATTAAGCAGATTAAACAGATTTTTCATTCTGGCTCTAACTAATAATATAGATTTCACAGATTTGGGTAGGAATCTGTGAAATCTATATTATGGGTATCTCAACTTGCGACTGCTTGTTGGTAAGCAAAGCGAATAAAGTTGAGTTGAGATAGTTTTTGCGAAGATTGCAAATGCTTTTTCTTAATAGTCGTTTCCAGAGAAATGAAATTTCTTTATCTTGCTAACTCGTAATTCGAGAATTATATGTATATTTGCACGATAATTAAATGTTTTGCGAAGACAGGCTTCATTGTCTTTGCGAAATAATATGCGAAAAAAGTAAAACAGACAAATATGGCTTTTTGGGGATTATTTGGAAAGAAAGATCAGGAGACTCTTGACCGCGGAATGGAAAAGACGCGCAAGGGTATGCTCGATAAATTGGCTCATGTCGTTGCCGGTAAGAGTAAGGTCGACGACGATGTGCTCGATGAATTGGAAGAGGTGCTGATAACCTCTGATGTCGGCGTAGATACCACTTTGCGCATTATAAAACGCATCGAGGCACGTGTGGCTCGCGACAAATATGTAGGTTCTGATGAGCTTAACAAAATCTTGCGTGAGGAGATTGTTGCCCTGCTTGCTGAAAACGACACGCAAGGCGAGTCGGCTGAGGTGGCAGCAGGAAATCCTTATGTTGTGATGGTTGTCGGTGTGAACGGAGTGGGCAAGACCACTACCATCGGCAAACTGGCGTGGATGTTCAAGCAGAGTGGCAAGAAAGTTGTGCTTGGTGCTGCCGATACCTTCCGCGCCGCAGCTGTTGAGCAGATATCTATATGGGGTGAGCGTGTCGGTGTTCAGGTGATTAAGCAGCAGATGGGTGCCGACCCTGCATCAGTGGCATTCGACACATTGCAGAGCGCAAAAGCCTCTGGTGCCGATGTCGTTTTGATTGATACTGCCGGTCGCCTTCATAACAAGGTGGGGCTTATGAACGAGTTGAAGAAAATAAAGGATGTGATGAAGAAGGTTGTTCCCGATGCACCGCATGAGATACTCCTCGTTCTTGACGGTTCTACAGGACAGAATGCATTCGAACAGGCAAAGCAGTTTGCAGCTGTGACACCTATTACCGGTCTTGCCATAACAAAGCTCGACGGCACTGCAAAAGGTGGAGTGGTGATAGGAATAAGCGACCAGCTGCAAGTTCCGGTGAAGTATATCGGACTTGGCGAGGGCATGAGCGATCTGCAGATGTTCGACAGGACAGATTTCGTTGATTCCCTGTTCGGTGAGAAACAGTAAGAATGCTTGTTAGCTATGAGACGCGGAGTTGTTGATATAATAACGTTGGGATGCTCTAAGAATCTTGTTGATAGCGAGAGTCTTATCCGACTTATTGAGCGTAAGGGCTATCGTTGCACTCACGACTCCGACAATCCTCGCGGCGAAATAGTGGTGATAAACACTTGTGGATTTATCGAAGATGCCAAGCAAGAGAGCATCGACACGATTCTTTCTTTTGCTCAGGCAAAAGACGAAGGCAGCATCTCGCGACTCTATGTGATGGGATGCCTGTCGCAGCGCTACGAGAAAGAACTTAAGGCAGAGATTCCTCAGGTTGACAAGTGGTATGGTAAGTTTAACTTCCGTCTGTTGGCTGACGACTTGGGAGAGCTTGCCGGCAATGATAACGAATACAGGCTGTCGCCGATAGCCACACCCCGGCATTATGCCTATGTGAAAATCAGTGAGGGATGCAATCGCCATTGTGCCTACTGTGCCATCCCTTTGATGACGGGCCGACATGTGAGTCGCCCTGCTGATGAGATACTCGATGAGATGCGACAGCTTGTGGCTTCGGGAGTGAAGGAGTTTCAAATAATCGCTCAGGAGTTGACATACTACGGTCGCGACATAGATGGCAAGTCGCACATTGCTCAGCTTGTCCGCGATATGTCTGATATCAAGGGTGTGAAGTGGATTCGTCTGCACTATGCCTATCCCAATCAGTTTCCTCTGGAGCTGCTCGATGTGATACGCGAGAGGGATAATGTCTGTAAATATCTCGACATAGCATTACAGCATATCTCCGATAACGTGCTCACTCGCATGCGCCGCCATGTAACGAAGCAAGAGACTCTGGAACTGATTGCGGAGATACGAAGACGAGTGCCAGGCATTACTCTTCGTACTACACTGATGGTGGGGTTTCCCGGTGAGAGCATTGACGACTTCAATGAACTGATGGATTTTGTCCGTGAGATGCGCTTTGAGCGTATGGGAGCATTTGCATATTCCGAAGAAGACGGCACATATAGTGCCAAGTATTATGAGGATGACGTTGCGAAAGAAGAAAAGGAGCGTCGCCTCGGATTGCTGATGGAGTTGCAACAGTCTATCAGTGCCGAGATTGAGGCTGAGAAGATTGGGCATGTGTACCCCGTCGTTATCGATCGCAAGGAAGGCGATTACTATGTCGGTCGCACTGAGTATTGCTCACCGGAAGTTGACCCTGAGGTGCTTGTCACTTCTGATCGTCCGTTGCGCAAGGGATGTTTCTACAACGTGCTTATCACAGATAGTGAGGAGTTCGATTTGTATGGAGTTGTTGTTGAAAAAAAAAATAAACATTCGAAATATGAATAACAAGGAGTTCATTTCCGAGCTTTCAAGTCGTACAGGATACTCTGTCGATGCTACACAGCAGATTGTCCGTCAAGTGATTGAGCGGATGTCGCAGTCGTTCGACGAGGGTGATTCTGTGTTCATGGCAGGGTTTGGCACCTTTGAGGTGAAGAAGCGTCTTGAAAGAATAATCGTAAACCCATCTACAATGCAGCGTATGATGGTGCCGCCAAAGCTTGTGTTGAATTTCAAGCCTGTACAGTCAATAAAGGATAAGCTGAAGAAAGGAGGTGCAGAATGACTCGTAACACAGAGTTGGCACGTGCCATATCCGAGAAGTTTGGGCTTTCAGCGAAAGAGTCGGAGAGTTTTGTCTCAACGATGATCGACATAATGAACGATGCCCTGCGCTACGAACGCCAAGTGAAGATAAAAGGGCTTGGTACGTTTAAGTTGTTGGGTGTCGAGTCGCGCGAAAGTGTCGATGTTAACACTGGCAAGCGTATTACAATCGGAGAGCGTGACAAGATTACTTTCACGCCCGATGTTGTCTTACGCGACAGGGTGAACAGCCCATTCTCGCAGTTTGAGACATTTGTCATAAACGACGATGTCGATTTCTCTGAGATTGATAACCGCTATTCTGGCGACGGAATGGAGGAGAAAGACAATGCGGTAGGCGATAATGAAAGCGAAGATGTTCAGCAAGAAACAATGGATACGCCGGCAGTAGAACCTGTAGTTGTGGACACTGTTCCGACGATGGCAGCGAGCGTGGAGAGTGAACATCTCTTTGCTGCTGACGTTGATGATCTCGAACAGACATCTTCTTCAAGTGAGACAGTCGAGGTGCAGCCTGTTGTATCTCCGATTGTAGGAGAACACGATGCAGAATCAGAAGAGATGAAAGACGAAGGCGAAACCGCTGAAGAAAAACAAAACGAAGAAAACAATCTAAACAATGATATTATGTATGACGAAGAATTTCTAAGAAAAAATGCATCTCAATTGAATACTCAGTTGGATAAACTCAACGATCAGTTGACTGCAAACATCGAACGCAACAATATGGTTATTAAGCTGTTGTCTGCATTCGTGGTGTTATTGCTGCTTGCACTTGGTGCTGGTATTTATTATTTCACTCATCAGCTTGCATTGCGTGATAACTATATTCACCAACTCGAAACGATTGCAGTCGGCGATTCAACTGTCACTGTTGAAGAGAAAGCATTGGCAACGGAGTCGGATTCAACGGCAAAGACTGTCGATGACAATAAGGCTCAGCCATCTGCAGTACCTGCAAAGGAAGCAGAATCTCAGCCAAAGACACCAGTGAAAGAGGCAGAGGCTCAGCCAAAGGCATCGGCATCAACAACTGAAACCGCACCTGCTCCTGCCGCAGCAGAAAAGCCTGCAGCTCCAAAGGAGGAACCGAAGGTGATGAGCCAGTACGACAGCGATCCACGCATACGTCTTGGAGCATACGACATTGTTGGTGTTGCCACAACCGTTACCGTGCAGCAAGGTCAGACACTGCAGTCGATAAGTAAAGCCCATTTAGGGCCGGGAATGGAGTGCTATGTTGAGGCTATTAATGGTGTAAAGGAAGCAAAGGCCGGAACAAAATTGAAGATACCAAAGCTTCAACTGAAGAAAAAGAAGAAGTAAATCTTTTTCTGCTAACACTATAATCGACTTGAATGACTGCGGTAAAAGATCCGATGGGGCAGGCCGTCACCGATTACTTTGAGAAAGGCAAGGCATTGCGTCTCGAGGTACATTCGCCGATGTTTGACGACGATGAGATTTCCGTGCCATATCTTTTCCGTGATTATTCTGGTATGTCGAAACTTGAGCAGCGTGCTATCGAACTTTCACAAGGTAGAATACTCGATGTGGGTGCGGGGGCAGGGTGCCATGCTCTTGTATTGCAAGGACTTAACTACGACGTAAATGCAATCGACATCTCTCCACTATGCGTTGAAACAATGTCGAAACGTGGTGTGAGAAATGTGCGATGTGCCGATTTCTTTTCATTGTCAGGAACCGTCTATGACACAATACTAATGTTGATGAACGGTATTGGTATTGTTGGGAAGATCGGCAATCTGTCATTGTTTTTTAATAAACTAGATGAGGTACTCGCGCCTGGAGGGCAGGTATTGTTCGATTCATCAGATATATGTTATGTATATGAAGACGATGATGGGATGATAGACTTGACAGGTGTAGAGGGATATTATGGTGAGATTGTCTATAAAATGAAGTACGGCAATGTTGAGGGAGATTATTTCCCTTGGTTGTACATCGACTTTCCTACGTTGAAAGACTATGCTTGCGCTAATGGCTACGATGCTGAATTGATAGCTAATGGCGAGCATTACGACTATCTTGCCAGACTGATTAGAAGAAATTAATAAAGGATGAATAAATCAGATGCACGTCCGATAGACCCGAAGCAGAGAATCGTATTGCTCGATGCATTGCGAGGCTTTGCCTTGCTTGGCATTGTCATTGCTAATTTCCCTGAATTCTCGCTGTGGTCGTTTATGTCTGAAGGTGAGCGTCTCGGCATTGCCGGCTCTGGTTTTGACAGAGTCGTAAACTGGCTGATATATTTTCTCGTCGACGGTAAATTCTATACTATTTTCTCCATTCTTTTTGGTATCGGTTTCTCCATTATCATCGAGCGTTCGCAAAGCAAAGGTGCAAACGGCATGCTTATATTCTACCGCCGCATGTTCTTGTTGCTGTTTATAGGTCTGTTCCACATGTTTTTCATTTGGAGCGGTGATATACTTTTGCTATATGCAGTCATTGGAATGCTTCTGCCGTTTTTCAGCTCATGTTCAGACAGGGCATTGTTTAGATGGGCTCTTCTGTTCCTCTTGCTGCCGATAGGTGTTGAGATTCTTCGCGATATCTATGGTGCAGTCGTACCTGCGATACTGTATAATAAATGGTGGAGTGTGGCAGCAGCCAATGGTATCAACGAGGATAACTTCGCCACATGGCTACGCGATGCACACGACTATCGTCACATGTTTGCATTCCTTAGTCAAGGTGCAGTGGAGCGGATGTGGGAGTTTGTTGTCGGTAGCAGATATTTTAGGGTGCTCGGGCTTTTCATCATAGGATTATACATAGGGCGTTCGAAGATGTTGTATCATCTTGAAGATTATCGTAAACTGATTCGTAAAGTATATGTAGTCAGTGCTTTAATTGGGATTCCTGTATCTTTGCTTTATGCTTGGAGTTGTATTTCATCGCATCAATTTGGAGAGGTTGTCCACTCTGTTTTATATACATTTAGTGTCTATCCGCTTGCCACTGCCTACATCACAGGGCTCAGTCTTCTGTATCTCAAACACGGCAATCTTAGCATGTGGACATGGCTTGCGTACCCTGGGCGTATGGCTTTGACGTGTTATATAAGTCAGTCGTTGTTTGGGATATTTATCTTCTACGGGATAGGGTTGGGCTTTGGCACATCTGTCAATCTATTTTTAGTCACCTTTATCGCGCTGACGGTTTTTGTAGTAGAGATGTTGCTAAGTCGTTTATGGTTCAGGTATTTCCGTTTCGGTCCTATAGAATGGGTGTGGCGTATGCTGACGTACGCTAAACGCTTTCCTATTATGCTTGAATAAAGAGGCTCTTATGTTTAAGTAAAGAGGCTTTCTATTGCCATATAAGAGCCTCTTTAATGCGACATAAAAGGCTCTTTATTGAGAGTATCTGTTTTATATGTGTTTTCTTGAAGATATCTTTGCAATATCTTCTTGCTGATATATTTGAATATCAGTCATTTATATAGTTTTTTGTTGACATGTCGTAGTGCAGGGCTTCAAGCTCCTGAAGCGTCATTTTCGAGAGCGATTGCTCGATGCTGCTTATCAATTGTTCGCGGCGATATTGCTGTTGCTCCTCAGTGGAGTCGTTGTTTCTACCAAAGATGCTACTGTACATAATAGTGTTTACATTTTATGATTGACGACTTGCGAGTTTGTGTCTATATTTTTTCAAGTATTTCCTCAACAACTTTCGGATAGTGTTTCATCTCAAGGCAATGCTCTTTCTCTGCTATGTCATCAACGCTGTCGTCGGGGCTTATAGCTACTGAGAACTGCGCAATTATATCACCACCGTCGCAAACGGGTGAAACATAGTGTACTGTCATACCTGTAATATTGTCGCCAGCAGCTTTCACCGCTTCGTGCACATGGTGTCCCCACATACCTTTGCCACCATATTTCGGCAGAAGGGAAGGGTGTATGTTCACAATACGCATAGGGTATTTTTCGATAAGATAGTCGGGTATGATTGGCAGAAACCCTGCAAGCACAATGAGTTTTACACTATGCTTTTCGAGTAAAGGTAACATGAAGTCAGGGTTGTAGAGTTGTTCGCGCCCGGCAATAGCGGTGTCAACGCCAAGCCTTTCAGCACGCTGTATGGCAAGCGATGTGGCTCGATTGCTTACTACAAGCGCAACACGCCCCAGGCTACTATTGCTGAAATATCTTATCAGATTCTCGCAATTCGAGCCATTGCCCGATGCAAATACCGCTATGTTTGTCATTTCGTTTTATAGTTGACAGTTGAAAGTCTATAGTTATAACTTCTTTTGCAAAAATATGATTTTATTTGTACATATACAATTATATGCATGAGTTTTTGCCTGTTTTCTGAAACATTTCATTCAAATCTGTGTTAATTACTATCGATAATAATGCTTGGGCAACAACTTAAAGTCAAAACATTTTGTTTTTGTCGGGAATTTAATTAATTTTGCAGTATAGAGAAGTTGCGTCCATGAAAATAAGAGCATATTTGTTTTTATTGATTCTTTTGTTCTTCGTCGGCAATGCAAATGCTGAGGACAAAGTTGGATTTCCTGTTAAGAACGATACTACGGTAGTCGGTCTGCAGGAGACAAAAGCCCATAAGAACTTTGGTCAGGTGCTGCTGTCGCCTTTCAAGTGGTTGGCTAAAAACTGGTCGACACACGATTCTCGCTACGTTACACCTACCTTCTACAATTGGGTGTTCCAGCTACAAAACACTACATCAGCAGAGTGGATGTCGCTCGACAATAGACTTGTGAAGGTTAACATGCGGTCGGATTTCTCAAATCGCTTAGGTCCTTATTTTGGTTGGAGATGGCTGGTATATGGTTTTTCGGTTGACATAGGAGCATCTAATGCATTGAAAGGAAAAAATCGCAAGACGGAGTTCGAATTGTCGATTAACTCTCAGCTGTTGAACATCGATTTAGTGCATCGTCGCACAGGTGGCGATTTCGATATAATGAAGTTGGATGCCCGCGGATATGGAGATTATAATGCTGATGAGGCAAATAAAATCAATGTGGGTGACAATATCCGATATAAAGTAGACGGCATAAACATCAACTATTTCATCAACCGCAAACGTTATTCTAATCCAGCTGCATTCTCCAATGGAGCGGTGCAACTGAGATCGATTGGCTCGCCTATTATAGGAATTGGATACACGCGCCAGGTGCTTAAATCGCAGTTGGCCAATGCATTTGCCGATTATTCATCTATGAAGGCAGGGCACGTGATAAATTCACCAGAGGATTATGTGTATCTTATCGTTGACGATATAGATAACATTGGAATGTATATCAATGGCATGCCTACAAATGTGAGAATCAATGATTTGCATCTACAGCTCGGCTATGCCCACAATATTGTCTTCTCTCCACGTCTGATGCTTGCATTGTCAGCTATGGCATCTCCTGCATATAAGATAGTCCGTCTCGACAATTATGGTAGCTATATGTGGGAATTTGCTCCCGAAATAGTTGAGTTCATGAATACCTTTGCCGAAGATGGAGAAGAGTTGCTTAATATCAGCGATTTGCGATATGAAAGCAAGGTGAAAAGTCTCGGTTTTGACTTCTATGCCCGTGCATGTTTGAAATATACACTCAACAGATGGCATGTGCAGCTTGCTGCCAATGCCTCAAACTTCTTCTATAATCGAGATGATTTTAAATTCAACAGCAATTATGGCAATGCTGTTCTAACAGTTGGATATCATTTTGGAAGGAAGCGTGAATATCGATACGACGGTGATAAACGCGAAGCATACATTGCAGCTGCGCTTACGAAACGACAGATAGAGCAGATGCGTGACACCTTGCCTGAAGGAAATGTCGGTGCTGCTGTCATATCTACTGAAAAAGCTACTCGCTATAAGAAGGATATCTTCGACCTGAATCTATATGGTTGCGACCTTGTGATGGGTCCTGAAGGAGAATACGGTACATTCGAAATAACGGATGGCTACGTGGCAAGCGGACAAGACACAAAAGGGTTGTTGCGTGCAGGTACGAAGCTTAGGATCGATGAGGGTGGTAACCTTGTAATAATGGCAGGACATAAAAACAGTATCCGTGCAGGAAACTGGTGGAAGTCGCATCTCAATGTAAGGCAGAGTCCGCTAAACTGGTATCCTGAGATGTTGCACTATGCCCTTAAGGGAAAGCTGACATGCTATGTGCGTAGCCATACATTTGGTACCATGCAGCCAGTTAAGTTGGTAATCGATGATTTCTTCCTTTGTCACGGAGTTGAGACAAAAGAATTCTTCATGATTGGCGCGAGCAACTTTGCATCGCATTCTGCTTACAGTATAACCGGTGAGGTTCCAATAAACGGAAGACTTTGCAGAGTTTATGTAGAATCGATAAAGCGTGGGAAAAAGATGAACATATACGTGAATCGCATGCGTTCTTCTTCCCGCACGTGGATGAGTTATATACCTGACAATCGTGGAATCGGTTGCATTTCACTTCCCGGAACGCACGATGCCGGATCTGCCTCATTGCCTGAGAATACAATAACAAGCATGGGACATACGCAGAATTTCACGGTTACCGAGCAGCTTTACGACGGCATACGTGCATTCGATATCCGCATTAAGCGTAACATGAAGTATGGTCATACCCTGACTTGCCGTGACGGATTCGATGACTCGCTTGT
>CACZRN010000112.1 GCA_902783625.1 uncultured Prevotellaceae bacterium | reverse complement strand
GCATGCGCAGACGTACACCAACCCCGTCATTGAGGGTGTTGCCGACGGAGGTGCTTTCAAATATGCTGGCAAATACTATTTTGGAGGCGTTGCCACATACGGCGATTTCTTTGTCAGTTCCGATCTCGTTAACTGGGACAAACGAATCCACGTGTTTGATCTCGACAATGACTGGACTCACGGCACCGGCGCCAAAAACAATCAGGTGCACGCCAACGACATGACTTATTCTGGCGGACTCTTCCACCTCCTCTTCAGCGTTAACTATTGGGGGCGCGACCGTCATGCCGTACACATCACCCACGCAACGTCGAAGAGCATCGAAGGACCATACGAGGAGGTCAGGAAAGACCAATGGTTTGAGAACAGAATCGATCCGATGGTGTTCTGCGATGAAGACGGGAAGCTCTATCTCTACATGGTGAAATTCACCGACGGAAACACTATCTGGGGACGTCCCATGAACGCCGACTTCTCCTTCTCGGGCGATGCCGTGCAGCAGTTCTCATCGCAACAGGGCACCTGGGAGACCATGGACAACCGCGTGGCAGAAGGACCGTTTGTGGTGAAATACCGCGGACGCTACTACATGATGTACAACGCCAACCACACTGCCGCCGAATATGGCAACTATCGTCTCGGTGTATGCGAGGCCGACTCACCGCTGGCTTTCAATCCCGGAGGAAAATATCCGCAGCCTGTCGTCTCACCACAGACCGACATTCTCGAGGAAGACTATACCGACATCATCCGATACGGAACCGATGGATACAATGCCGTCGACCTCGGCAAGGACACCATCACCTTCAGCGTAGACAACGTGCCTGCCACACCTTATCTGAAAATCGCACAGCGTGGAGGAATAAAGGCATGGCTCAACGGACACCAGATCGACACCGACGAGCATGCCGACTACAAATTCATAAAGATCAACCCGCAGTGGATCAACAAAGGTGAAAACACATTCACGTTCGACCGGCCTGAATCGAGAATCATTCCCTCCGCCTCCACTGAGCCAAATCGCTCCCGTCGCAGTTCGCGACTCGTTGCCCTCTCGCTCTACGATGTCGACGGAACCGCTCCACTGGGCGAAGGATCACTACTGCTTACGCCCGGACAGCCAAACATCCTGCGAGGACCTAACGGATGGGAATGGTGGCTCGTCTACATGGCAAACAACGGCTTCCGCCGCGACCAGTATATCGACCGCGTACATTTTGCCAACTCACGCATGACTGTCGACGGCATCACAGGACACAACACAAGCGGATTCCACGCCGCGCCTGCCAAACCGCAATACTCCGGCACCGACATCAACTCACTCCCAAAGAGCAATGCATATCTGTTCGAGGCCACTTTCAAGTCAACAGCCTCACGTCCTGGAATACAAATCGGAAACAAGCAGATATTCCTCCCGGAGAAAATGGACAAAACCGTCAGCCATGTATGGCGCATCGAACGCAACAACGACATCGTCGCTGCATGGGTAGACAATGTCCTTGTGTGCAACTATGAACCCGTTTCGGGCAACGATGCTCCGACATGGATAGGGTCACCAGCCGACTACGACGCTGAATACCTCTCTTTCAACGAGGGCTTCGACGAGTATGGTTCTCACTTCAGCGGATGGCCCGCCACGCTGCCCGTCGACGACAAAGGTCTCTCTCTCCGCGCCGGTGAGTTCTTCAAGAGCGATGCTGCCACCGACTATGCCTTCAGCGTGCAGTTCAGCAACTATACTCCCGAGCAGGGACAATACGGTGTCTACGCCGCCTACGTCGACCAGAAGAACAACGTGAAGGCCATCGTCGATGCTGAGCGTCAGGCCCTCGTCGTGGAGAACACCGTGAAGGGTAAAACCTCACGACAGGAGATTCCACTCGCAACGACCGTCGTGCATTATCCCGACCTGAAAGGCACCGACAGCTTCGAGAAACAATATTGGTTCGACTCTGAGACATTCGTCTCCTCCGTCGAGATGCCCCACCTCGATGCCGACAACGACACCTACGCCCGCTCGCTCAGTCTCGACGAGCAGAAGCAGCGCAGCTATCAGACCAACATGATCGGTCGCATGACCATGGAATATCTCGACGGCGACAAGTGGCGCCCCGTCAGCTACACCGAGGGCAACGCCTCAAACCGTGCATGGCAGAAGGCTGTCTTCACACCCGTGAAGACTCGTGCGCTGCGGTTCATCAACAAAGACCCGCAGCAGCACAACCGCAACATCTATCGCATAAAGACCCGTCGCGACTTCGCAGCCAACATACAGCTGCGCATAGAAAAGCGCGGCAGCGAAATCAGCATCTTCGCCGACAACCGACAGATGGCAACCATAATGCAAAAGAAAACCTCACCAGCACAAGTAGGACTCGTGGCCGGAGAGGGATGCAACGTTAAGGTAGTCGACACTCTCTACTATCCAGTATATTAATATGAGTGAAGAGGGGTGATGGACTTTTGCAATTTCCATCACCCCTCTTCTTTTTTCCACTATTTCTACTCCACCACTGGGAAGACGGTGAGGCGGAGGGTTGTGCTGCCGTAGGGCACGAGTTCTATGCGCTCTTCGCCCGATATGGGCTGGGCGGTGCCTGGCTCTGGCAACGGTGGGTTGAGCGTGCCATTGAGCAGGTCCCACTTCACTCTGCGCACCGGGATGCTGATCTTCACCGGCACGCCATGCGGGTCGTAGGGATAGCCCACGGAGAGACGGCCACGGTCTACGGCGACAGAGATGTTCTCCTTCGTCAGCCGCGAGCGCTCCACACCATAGTTCCACGGCTCGGCAGGCGTCATGCTCAGACATTGGAACGCAGCATTTCCCGAGCGCTTGCCGCTCATGTTGGGATATACCGTCGTGTCTTCTTCCACCTTTGCCGCAATGGCGCGTGCGAAGAGCAGCGGACCGCGCTGGACATACACGCCCTGTCCTTCTACTGTCTTCACCTCCGGCTCCATCTCGAGCGTCACCACTACGCGGTCGCCACTGCGGAAGCGGCGATTCATCTCTACAAACGTGCCAGCCCTGAGCACACGCTTCCAGCGCTTGCCGTTCACAGTCACCTCGGCTTTGCCACACCATTCGGGAATACGGAAGACAAAGGGGAAGGCGACGGGGCGCGAGGTATGGAACGTGAACTCTATCCGCCCGTCGAAGGGATAGGCGGTCTCTTCGCTGACATGACAGGCGGCACCGTCGATCTCCACACTGACCTCGGAGGGTGAGTAGAGTGCACAGACGAGGGCATTGTCGCGTCCTCTCATCCACAGGCGCGAGGCGAAGTTGGGCATGAAGCGGTGCACGTTGCCGGCGCAGCACTCCGTCTCATGAACAGGCCTGTACTGCATCCACGTCTTGCCGCGGCGGTATTCGTTATTGTCCGACGACCCCGTGGCTATCACCTGATTGACGCACGAGAAATACTGCAGTGCGCCGAAGTCCTTGGTCACCGCTCCTGGTCCGGCATTGAATATCGCCTTCTCTATGCGGTCGGCCCACCGTGCGTCGCCGGTCACGGCGAGGAAGCAGCCCAGGGCCCAGGTGTAGTCGGTAACGTCGCACGTCTCATGGGCGATGTCGATGTCGTTGCCGGCAGTGAATTCGGCACTCGTCTGCACACCGTCGGGCAGCATGTGGTCGCGCTCCATCTTGCGCTGGGCATTAAGCGCAAGCTCGAGATAGTCCTTCTTGCCGGTGTAGGCATACAGATAGAGGGGTATTTTCATCATTTCCGAATATGTCACTCCGTGCATGCGTATCATGTCGTCGCTTGCGCAAGCCTTCGCGTCGAGCTCGAAGCCGCCCTTGGCGTATGCCTCCTCGGCCATCTGCAGCAGGCGGGGGTTACGCGTCTGGCCATAGGTCCACAGCAGTCCCTCGAGGTTTACGATATGCCGACGGCCGTAGACGAGGTCGTTAACAGTGAGCGAGAGATAGTTCTTCTCCAGCGCAGCAGGTATCTGCGGGTTGTGGGTGACGTCGTAGGAAGCCTTCATGGCGCGGAAATAGACCGCCATGGGCCAGAGCGACTCTATCTTCTTGTTGCCCAGCCGGCCGTTGGGCGAGGCTTCTCGTATGGTATAGCTTATACCGTCCTCGCCTTTCTTTATAAGTTCCTCGTCGCCAAGCAGATAGCCAAGGCGCAGCAGTCCATCGGTGTAATAGGCTGTCTGCTCATATCGCCACCAGTCTTTCGCCTCCTTGCTCTCGTAGGTGCGCTCAATCTCTCCGGCCCAAAGGCAGGTGTTGTAGGGATACGACAGCGCCTCGGGATGACCGGTGAGACCGGTCTGCTGACGATGGAGAAACTCGCGCAGCCAACCGCAGGGGGTGATATGCCCGATAAGGCTGTCGCCATAGACAGAATACTCCTGCGACAAGGCAGGAAGAGCCACAAAGGCAGAAAGGGCAACAGATGCCAGACGTGTGATCAGTTTCATATTGTTCGATTTATTATGACCGATTTGTGTTTTACTGTGCAAAAATAATAATAAAAACAGAGAAAACGAGTAAAAAAGACTGCTGTTTTTTTCGTTGCCGGCATTGTGCGTCGGTGCTCCCACTATCTGGTTTTGATAGCATCGCTATCTGTGCTTGATACCGTCGCTATCTGCCTTTGATACCATTGCTATCTGGCTTTGATACCGTTGCTATCTGGCCTTGATACTGCCGACAATGAAATATCCAGCCTCTAAAGCCAAGGCCTGACAGTGACCGGCCGCATACCAACAACCCAAAACAGAAAAAACGATTGCTTTTCTTTGCACGTACGACTATTTTTCGTAACTTCGCCGACAAACATGTTTAACACGATACAACTATGAGAAAAACACTTTCCATCGTCATCCTTGCATGCGCCATGACGGCCGTCAGTGCGCAGCAGTCGAACGTCGTCAGCGTTGTGCCCGACGGCACTCCTATTCAGTACAACCCCATGCTCTTCGGGCAGTTCATCGAGCATTTCGACAATCAAGTCTATGGTGGCATCTTCGATCCAGGCAATCCCCTCAGCGACGAGGACGGCTTCCGCACCGATGTCATCGAGGCAATGAAAGCCATCAAAGTGCCCATTGTGCGCTGGCCAGGGGGATGTTTCGTGTCGTCATACCACTGGAAAGGGGGTATAGGACCAGAGCGCACGGCGGTGTTCGACAAGTCATGGGGTGTGGAAGATCCTAACACCTTCGGTACCGACGAATATATAAAATGGTGTCGCAAAGTGGGATGCGAGCCGTATATCTGCACCAACGCCGGCACTGGCACTCCAGAGGAGATGAGCGACTGGGTAGAATACTGCAACCTCAACGTGGGTAAATGGGGACGGCTGCGGCAGGAATACGGGCATCAGGAGCCTTACAATGTGAAATACTGGAGTGTGGGCAACGAGAACTACGGTCGCTGGGAACTGGGAGCGCGCACCGTGGCAGAATGGGGACCTTACGTCGCTGAAAGTGCAAAACTCATGCGAGCAGTGACAAAAGACCTGAAACTCTTCGCTGCAGCAACAAACGGGCGCGAATGGACTCTGCCTCTGCTGAAGTCGGCAGGATGGATACTCGACTATATCAGCATACACGGATACTGGAACTTCACAACACACAAAAACACCATCGCACCTTACATCAAATGTATGATGTACACAAATGCACCTGAAAACGACATCAATAAGACAATAAAACTTCTCGACGAGGCAGGATTTGGCGGTGGAAAGATAAAGATTGCCTACGACGAGTGGAACCTCCGTAGCTGGCATCACCCCGGACACGGAATGCTGCGTCAGGGATTCGACCTTGAGGCACGACGCAACAACGACATCAACTCCACCTACACCATGGCCGACGCAGTGTTCTCTGCCTGCTTCCTTAACTCATGCCTGCGCCACTCCGACGTGGTGGATATTGCATGCTTCTCGCCTATCGTCAACACCCGAGGAGCAATACGTGTCGATCGCGACGGCATCACACGGCGCACAACATACTACACATTCTATATGTACACCAACATGCTCGAGAAATACATGGTGCCCGTCAGCCTGACATGCCCAAACCTCACCTACGAGAATCAACAGACACCAGTGCTCGACGCCGTGCTCACAAGTGACAAGGAAGGCAAACGATTCGTTTACGCTATCGTAAACAAAGACCCCGACAATAGCACATCGCTGACCATCGACTTCGCCTCTATGAACAAGAAAGCACCGAAGAAGCTCAATGGATGGGTACTCAGCGGACGCTCTGCCGATGACTACAACGATCGAGGCGATGAGCACGTAAAGCCCGAGCAGCACACATTCCGTGTCAGCAACGGCTCAGTAACCATCCCACCGCATACCGTGGCATTCATCACAGTAGAGTAAACACCTCTCTTAACCATTATGCAACCAACACATTTCTTTCGCTACTACATCACAATCCTCACAGCACTGCTGACAACATCACCGCTGGCAGCTGATGAGGTAGTGTGGCAGATAGGCATTGCCGACAACAACGCAACTGAATTCTGTCTTGGCGAGGGTAACTACAGTGCTTTCCTCGAAAACGACTTCGGCTTCGAGGACCGCTTCTTTGTCATCGGGCACTCCGAGGCAAAACGTCATTTTGCCTATGTACTACCAGGGCCTAAGGATCAATGGGCAGGCACAGGAATAGCATCGGGGTGGAGAACTCACGATGCAAACATATTGTTTACTCTCAAACGTGTCAGCAGCCACGCAACAGCAACACTCCGTGTCGATCTCATCGATGTGCATCCCGAGGGGTGCAGCATCAGGGTAAAGGTAAACGACAAGACACAGCGCTACGATCTCAAAGGCACCTCGCTCAAATCAGTAGAAGGCGACTACTCGCAATCGAGAGAGATACTTCTCTCCCTGCCTCTCGAGGCAAAAGACTTGCGTAAAGGCGACAACATCGTGACAATCTCCGTACTCGAAGGCTCTTGGGCGATATTCGATCAGGTGCGGCTCGAGGGTAACAACATCACGCTGGCATCGAAAAAAGAGTCGGAACATCTGCTACAAGTAAGGGCAGCGGAATATGATCTCAACACCTCGCCACGAAAACGCTACCGCACCCCTGCCGATTATGTCGACACACGCATGGGCAGCGCACACTCACGGTGGATGATTGCTCCGGGACCATGGATGCCGTTCAGCATGGTGAAACTAAGTCCCGACAACCAGAACCGCGGATGGCAGGCGGGCTACCAGCCCACTCTCGAGACCGTGGGATGTATGAGTCATATCCACGAGTGGACCATGGCAGGACTGGGCACGATGCCCACAAACGGACCACTCCTCACTCACGTCGGCGATGAGACACACCCCGATGAAGGTTATCGCTCACGCATCGACAAGCAAACAGAGAAAGCACCGCTCGGATACTACAGCGTGCGGCTCACCGACACCGACATCCTACTCGAGGCATCTGCCACCACACGCGCATCGATACAGCGCTACACATTCCCCACCGACAGAGCAGGGCGGGTGATGATTGATCTGCATGTCGAGGCTGAATACGACTATCAACTGAAGGACGTCGAAGTGATACAAGTAGGCACAAACCGCATCGAAGGGCGCTCACATCAACTAACACCGAGGGTGTGGAGCGACGATGCTCATCAAGACTACACCCTCTGCTTCGTCATGGAGTTCTCAGCACCTATCCAGCGCACTGGGTATTGGAAAAACGATTCCATCTTCGAGGGCACCTCTCTGCGTGGCTCTGACCTCACCGATGCGGGTATGTATGTTGAGTTCGACACTCGTCAGCACCCCGTCGTCACGCTGCGCACAGGCATCTCGTTCGTAAGCATTGCCAACGCAGCACTCAATCTGCAGACGGAGATAAGCCAACCCTTCGGATGGAGTCTCGAGGCAGTGGTGAAACATCAGCGAGAGGTATGGAATGATATTCTTTCGAGGGTGGAGATAACAACTCCCGACACGAAGGAGAAGGTGCGCTTCTACACCAACCTCTACCGCTCCATGTGCCGCAACTGCTTCAATGATGTCAACGGCGAATGGATGGCTCCAGACGAGACAATACACCGTCTGCCCAATCCCTCTGACGACTATGCCCTGGGCTGCGATGCATTTTGGAACACGTTCTGGAACCTCAATCAGGTGTGGAACCTCATCACTCCTGAGTGGTCGTCGCGGTGGGTACGTTCGCAGCTGTCACTCTACGATGCCTGCGGATGGCTCGCAAAGGGTCCCGCGGGGATGGAATACATCCCTGTGATGGTTGCCGAGCATGAGATACCGCAGATGGTGTCGGCATGGCAGATGGGGATACGCGACTTCAATCCTCACCACGCCCTCGAGGCGATGGTACATCAGCAGACAACACCTGCCACACACATCGCAGGGGGATTTGCAGGCAACCGCGACCTCATCGCTTATCTGCGCTATCACTATGTGCCCTGCGACATCGGGCGCTTCTCAAACACTCTCGAATACTCCTTCGACGACTGGGCAGTGGCACAGATGGCACGCAGCATAGGCAACGACAGCATCTACCGCATCTTCAGCGAGCGTGGCGAGTGGTGGACAAATGCCATCAACCCCGACAACGGCTATGCTCACATGCGCGACTCGAAGGGGCATTTCGTAGAGCCTTTCGACCCCATGACCACAGGAGCCAACCACCACTATGTGGAGGGTAATGCGTGGCAACTGAGTTACTTCGCACCGCAAGACCCGCGACGCCTCATTGCCATACAGGGGCGTGAAGCATTCGTGCGTCGACTCGATGAGGGGTTCAGACAGAGTGAGCCGTTGCGCTACAATGCTCCTAACGACTACTACTGGAACTACCCCGTCTGCCACGGCAACCAGCAGTCGATGCACTTCGCATTCCTCTTCAACTGGGCCGACGAACCGGCACTCACACAGCAATGGTCACGGTCTATCATCGATCGCTACTATGGCTACGGACAGGCAAATGCTTACCTCGGCGACGAGGATCAGGGACAGATGAGCGCATGGTTTGTAATGGCAGCGATGGGACTCTTCCAGACCGATGGCGGATGTAGCGCCACACCCATCTACGAGCTCACCACACCACTCTACGAGCGCATCGTCATTCATCTCGACGGCAGATACGGGCGAGGCAAGACATTCACCATCAATGCTCCCGGGGCAAGCAAAAACAGATATATCCGTTCTGCTACCCTCAACGGTAAGCCTCTCAACGACTTCTACTTCCCCGCAAGTGAACTGCTCTGCGGCGGAACACTCAACATCACAACAAGCGAAAGCATACAAGGAGACAAGTAGCAACACAACATCCTGATAACTCGCATTCCCTATTAAATATAGACTATGAATTACAAAACCATCAAATCACTGTCGCTCGCTGTTGTACTGCTCGCAGTAGCAAGTTGCGCTCCGAAGCACAGTGAGGTGACAGGTGGCGCACAGCATGGCGACATCATTCCCCTGCCCGTAGAGTATTCCACACAGCCTGTGGGCATAACCACAGAGGTATTGAAACAACTGCCTGAGAGGGTGCGCATCTCAGAGAGTGCTCTACGCCAACATCTCAACGGCAAGCAACTCACCGACTGGCAACTCAAATCGGCATACTGGCTCGAGGTGGGTAAGCGGGGTGTGAAAATCATCGCTGCCGACCCCGAAGGGGTGTTCTACGCTCGCCAGTCGCTCAAGATGATGGCATCGTGCGACACCGCCGTAGCCTACTGCACTATCCTCGACTACCCACGCTTCCGGCATCGTGGCATCCTCCTCGATGAGAGCCGTCACTATCAGGGCATGGCGTTCGTGAAGAAACAACTCGAGATGATGGCACTCCTCAAGATGAACCGTTTCCATTTCCATCTTGTCGACAACCCGGGCTGGCGACTGCAGATTGATGCCTATCCGCGACTCACACAGCTCACCGCATGGCGGCCCGTCGCTGAGTTCTGGGACTGGGAAGTTGACGAGATCGGGGGCGACTTTGTCGAGGAGGGAACACCCGACGCATACGGTGGCTACTACACCAAACAGGATATCGCCGAACTACTCGCCTTTGCCGATGAGCGACACATAGAGGTAATTCCTGAGATTGAGATGCCGGGACACAACTACGAGACCATCGCTGCTTATCCCGAACTCGCCTGCTCGTTGTCCGACAGGCCCGACAAGAGAGAGGTTTGCCCCGGCAAGGAGAGCACCTACCAGTTCTTCGAGAAAGTGCTTCTCGAGGTGTTCGACATGTTCCCAAGCCCTTATATCCATATCGGTGGCGATGAGTCGGGCAAACGCAACTGGGAACTCTGTCCCGACTGTCAGGCGCGCATGAAGGCAGAGGGGCTGAAGAGTGTCGAAGAGCTGCAGAGCTATATGATTCGTCGTATCGAGCGTTTCGCCCACGACCACGGCAAACGTATCATCGGATGGGATGAGATACTCGAGGGAGGCCTCGCTCCTGATGCCACTGTAATGTCGTGGCACGGCACCGAAGGTGGTCTGCAAGCCATTGCCCAGGGCCACGATGTCATCTTCACACCCACCCGCTACTACTATCTCGACTATCATCAGGACTCCACTCAGTACCGCGCAGTAGGGCATTATCTGCCCCTCGAGAAAGTCTATTCCTTCGATCCGCTGGCAGAGGCAATCCCCGACAGCGCTGCACATCATGTCTTGGGTGTGCAGGGCAATCTGTGGACCGAATGGGTTCGTGAGGCGTGGCACGCCGAGATGCAGCTCTATCCCCGTGCCTTTGCCATTGCCGAGACTGGTTGGAGCCCTGCCTCCAGAATACACTATCCCGACTTTGAGCGCCGTGCTTCCGCCTTTGCTGCTGTAGCCCACGACATGGGATACACCGTCTACGGCCAACCCCGGGAGGAGTAGTCTTTATCTCTTTGTCTCCTTGGTCTCCCTAGTTTTAACCCTTTGCCTCACTGTCTCTGCATACTTATAAAAATTTTGCTAGCAAATTTTCGAATAGAAAGCCTCTTTAATGACATCAAATGGGCTCTTTAATGAAAAATTTGCTAGCAAAATTTTCCGCACACAATGCAAAGCAATAAAAAACACGTCGTCTTAAGCTCCACAAAAGACATTACATAACCTAACAATCCTGTATGCCAACAACACGTTATTTAGTTCATCCCACATGTGGTTGTAGGATTATTATGCCACTCCACCATATTGTTGGCTGACATATTGATACACCGCTTCACGGTAGTGTTCAATGCTTTCATCGCTGTAGCTTGCGGGCAGTTCTCTCCAAAGCACATCGCGGATAGTAATGATGATGGCCGCCTTTGTCTCTTGCTTGTCGAACGGATGATCCATCGTGGCCAGTTGCGTCTTGATGGTTTCCAATAGCTCCTTGGCTACTGACTTCAGTTTCTTGATATCTTCTTTTGAAAGGTCGTCTTTCATCAACACATCGTACATGGATAGCTGTTCGTCGTTGTCAAAACCTTCACGAATGTAGCGCTTCTCTTCTTCGGTAAGTTCGCGCGAAAGATCCATCAGTTCTTTGAATGTCTTCTCAATCGTGGAGCGGTCTTGCTCCTGGTTGTAATCACGAATGATTTTCTGATACTTCTCGTAGAAGTTGATACGTGAGGGATTTTCTGCAAGCATCCGGGCGATGCGTTCCTGTAGCAGTTCTTGAATGTCCTTCAAAACAAGATTCTTTTCTTTGCTCTTGGCAAACTCACGGCGAAGCAAATCAAAGTCGATGCCGCTGATGTCGAAACGTCGCGACTCGGCAGCCATCGTCCCTTCGCCATCAACTTCCAGATGCTCATTCACGATTTCGTTGATGGCCACGCTCAAGTCTGTGATGTCAGCATGCTTTCGTTTCTGCTGTAACTCCTTGAAGATGGCTTCAATGGCATCTTTCTGCTGTTTCATCTCAGGGGTGATGTCCTCACGGTCGAGATATTTCCACAGCTTCAGTAGCGTGGATGCAAATGTGCAGTACGACTTCCTGATTTCAGCCGGCTCGCCCATCGCATTGGCAGCCTCTTTCAATAGTGATAGCTTCTCAAAACTCTCTGCTTTGATGAGTTCATCCAACTCGAAGTCGTGTTCTTTCAGGAAAGCCGTTGCAGCGGCTATGGTCTCTATAACATGCTTGATGAGTTCCTTCTTGTCGATGGTCGGGTCATTGCCTCCTGCGCCACCTTCTGGGTTGGCGGTATAGTCGGCCAATGCCTGGCGCAGGGCTTTCACAATGCCGATGTAGTCGATAATCAGGCCATTGGTCTTTCCTTCCGACACTCGGTTGGCACGGGCAATGGTTTGCATCAGCGTGTGCGCCTTCATGGGCTTGTCGATGTAGAGGCACGAGAGCGTCTTCACATCGAAGCCTGTCAGCCACATGGCACAGACAAACACCACGCGCAACCGTGAGTCATCCGCCTTG
>CACZRN010000111.1 GCA_902783625.1 uncultured Prevotellaceae bacterium | reverse complement strand
TGTATCTGAAGCAGCTTGATCTCTCGAAACACCTGTGTTTATCGAACTTTGAGAGCAATTTCAGCCTGCAATTTGAGCTATAGGCCAAATTTTCATTAAAGATATTCTCTATAGCAAAAAAAGAGTCTCCCACCTGTTGGCGGAAGACTATAAACTCTTGAAAAAGACAGGATTATCTATTGATTGTCTTCTTTCCGTTTTGTATTATCACGCCCTTTGCATCCTTGCCCACACGCTGTCCCTTCAGGTTATAACGAGGCGATAACATGTCGGACTCGTCGGCATTGATGGCGTCGATTCCTGTTGGTTCGCTGAACTTAAACGTCAACTTCGTCAGGTCGCCCATATCGGCAGCCTTAGGCAGATATACCTGATTGGCTCCCAGAGTGGTCACTGTCGAAAGGTTCATTACAGGAGTTGTACCATCAGCACCGAGCACATAATACTCGTTAGCGGTCATTCCTGTATTTTCCATATAGTTACCCACGAGATTCTGTGCACTCACCTCGCCATTACCATAAGCCTTCACCGTGAGCGTATAGGCTGTTGCCGGTGCACCGAGCAGGATGAGTGGCGTACCTGCAGGAATCACCTCAGCGGCAATCTCCACCGCATCAATCACGCCATTGGCATCGACACCTCGCACGGTGTAAGCCTTCAAGCCTTCGGGCAGAACCACATCGAAATCGTAATATAGCGGTGCTAGTCCCGAGGCATTGGTGGTAATCTCGAGATCGTTAACCTCTTCGAGCCACCACTGTCCGCTCTCTCCCGACACAAGTGCAGTGCGACACGACGATGGCGACATTGCTCCAAAACCGTATGTTGCTGTCGGCGACGAAGCAATAGCGAATCGGTAGCCACCCATGTCGTGCACGGCAGTAGCCACGGCAGCATCCTTATCAGTCACTTTAGGTTGCTTGCCTGACATATCGTCGATTGCGGCAAAAGCCTTACCCTGAATGTTCATCATGTAATACTCGTTCTTTCCTTTCAGCACCCACATCTGGGCAGGGTTCTCACTCTTTGCCTCTGTCTTGAATCCAAGATTTTCGCGAAGCTGTGCAATAGGTGCTGCTGCGCGGTCAGCGTAGCATGAATGCAGACGATACACTTTCTCGTCAGGGCTGAAAGTTATGCGTCCCTCTTCCGATTTGATGGCATTGAGCACCTCTTCCATCTTCGATGTGCTTACGTTGCCATCGTTGTAGAGCTCGGTAATCTGCTGACGACGGGTGGGGTCTGAGATGTAACCGACGCAACCCTCAGGAATGTCGAGTATCTTACCAAGATTCTCCACGTTTGTGGCAAAATTCTTGAAAGCCTCAACAGCATCGCGTGCTTTACCCGAAACCGACAGTGCCGGTTGCATGGTGATATTGTCTATCAGGTTGAAATAAGACGCATTAGAAAGGCTCGTTGTCGTGGTTACCGGAGCTCCTGTTGACGGGTTAACGGCGAGATACTTGCCGTTCTTGCTGAAATAGAACTTATCACCAGACACTCCGATGGTGAGTCCGACAGGCATATCGGTAAATGTTGGAGTATCTGTCATATCGAGGAACTTCTCCTCGGCAATATTGTAGAGATAGTATTCTGCATCGCCGTCGAAGTGTACAATAGTCCAATTCACGCCATTGTCGGTATAATCGACAGGTGTCTTAGCCTCAGCAGTAGCATTGTTCAAGCCAGCTCCCACAACCATGAGTTCACCGTCTTTAGCCTTGATGGTTCCCCTGTTGTTGGTGTTGGTAAGCACATAGGCATGTGCACCGCCGATATGACGCATCAATCCCACTTTTCTATATATCAATGGCTCGGACTTTTGTGCGAATTCCACTATCGTGTCGAACAAAGTACCAACATTGTCGCATGTGCCGTCGGCATACGCTTCCTTCAACATCTCGAGGTCGGCGGTACGATAGCCATCGAGATTATTCTCGCTTTCTATCAATTCCTTAGCAAGTGCTAGCAATGGCTCAAGGGTAGCATTCCTGCGCAATGCTTTCGGAATCTTGTTAGGACCTCCACGGTTGATGATGTCGTAGCCATACATTAATAATGTGGCATATATCGACTCAAGAGTCACGTCGGGATTTCCGTAATTATACATACGCTTCAAATTGTCGTATTCCACCTTGCGTAAGGCATAGCCAGCAGAGTCGTTGACAACAGTGCTTAGGGTGTTCATAATGGTGGTTTCATTCGACGAAGCGGCAAGTTTGGTAAACACAATGTTCCTGCCCTCCTTTACTATAGCGCGCTCCACATTATTCCACAGACGGTCGAGATTGATGGTATCGACCGGAGTGAAGTCGTTTGTAGCAGGCACGGTGTAGGTTCTCTGAACTCCATCATTTACTTTGCTATATCCTCCTGCCCACATCCAGAAGCAGTTGTCGTACTCGTCGGCAATACCGAAATCAAAGTCGAGACGACGGTCGCGCTGGTCAGGACGCAGACGTGACGAATCGTAATAGTAGCCTGTCTTCACTTGGTTGCATGGATACCACGTATTTGAGCCCACAGTTTTCATGAACGAATTGCGGTAGTACATTATTCTCTTGAACGATCCATTGTCGGGTGCCCAGTTCTCCAAGAATGCTCCCCAGCCGTCGAAGAAGTTGGTGGCGGCACTCTTGCGGTGTGTAGCCATGTAGTACCACTTGTCGTCGTTGGCCATCTTGTACCACATGGTGACAAGCGTGTAGTTGTATGTGAATGTCGATTCCTTTCCGTTCTCATCGATGGTGGTGATGGTCATATCTTGCGGACGTGCGGCAGTAAGTATCTGCACCCACTCTCCCGGACGCCACCAATTGTCGCCTTCGCCATATTCAAGGAATGCCTGGCAACCTGTTCCCTCTCCACCGAAGCGACGGCAGTTGACGTCGGCACTAGCATCAAGCGTGCTCGACTTAAGGTAGTCGGGCAGAGTGGGGTCTTTATCGGTATCGCCGTTATCCCACATCGAGAAGAGCACATTGTGGTAGAAGTCCTCGTAGAATTTCGTTGTATTGCCGCGAGGTGTTTGTATTCCGAGGTATCCGCCAATGAAGTTCATCACCGAGTAGTAGGTGTTTATCTGCTCCATATCGGCAGGTGTCATCACCTCTGTGTAGCACCACTCGTATGCATCGTTTGCCGGAGCAAGCTGATTGGTGGGTTTCTGCCAGTTCAGATATGTTGCCAATGCGCTCTGTATGCGTGCAGTGGTGATGCCTTTCGAGCTTTCGCGCTTGAAAAGCCAATACTTTATTTCTGAGATGCCGCGCGGTGGATTCTCGGGAGAGATACACGACAATTCGAGCCTATACCACGTATCCTCGGGGAACACCATATCGGGGAGCAGGGCGAGAGTGTCAACAGCATTTATCGCTGTGCACTGCACCTGATTCACCAACAGCGTGTCGCCACTGACGGGATTGGTAAGCACCAGCTGCATGATGGGGAGTTGTTTGTTGCGTGTTCTTATCACAAGATCAGCTTTCGCATGGCCTTCTGGAATATGCACGTAGTAGCACAGCAACTGATTGCCCACTGCATCGGCTGGCTTCGTAGGATAAGTCGACAGTATCTTGTGCTCATCGGAGCACGATGCCGTGGCATGTCCGTCGATTTGAGCACTGTAGTTCTTGCCCCATATCGTGTCGGTGACATTCCTATAGTTCTGTGCATCGGCAACGACAACAAACACTGCAAGGATTGCAAACGTTAATAGAATTCTACGTTTCATGGTTCATTATCATCGGGACACCAATTCCTTTCGTCGCGACGTCGGTCCCTTTATCGTCGGAGGATTGTTTATTTTAGGTTTTTCAGTATTTTAATTGTCAAATAAAGTCTTTGACTTTAATATAGCTGTCACAGCCTGCAAAGTTATATAATAATTTCAGAATTGCGCAAGAGAAGAGTCAAAAATTTTCTTCTCGCCATCGACATTACTTTGCCATCTCGTGTGCCAGCACGCTCTCGAGTTGTTCGGCAGATAGCCTGCGCTGCAGTTTTCCGTGAATGGCTACCGATATATGCCCTGTCTCTTCCGACACCACAATGGCGATGGCGTCGCTGTCTTGCGAGATGCCGAGCGCTGCACGATGGCGCAAACCAAGCTCGCGGGGTATGCCGAGACTATGCGACACGGGCAGTATGCAGCCGGCTGCCTTCACTCGCTTGTGAGAGATGACCATGGCACCGTCGTGAAGTGGCGAGTTCTTGAAGAAGATATTCTCAATCAGACGCTGGTTGATGCGGGCATCAATCACGTCGCCGGTATCGACAATATCGTTGAGGGCTATGCCGCGTTCGATGACGATAAGGCTGCCGACATAGTTCTTGGCCATATTCATGCAAGCCATCACTATAGGCAGTATTGTCTCCTTGTCTTCCTCTACCGACTTGTCACCATTGGAGAAAAACTTCTTCACCAAACGGAAGCGCTGGTGGGCACCGATGGTGTAGAGGAACTTTCGTATCTCTTCCTGAAAGAGAATGATTATAGCAAGGGCACCCACACTGACCAATTTATCGAGTATCGACCCGAGCAGACGCATCTCGAGTATCTGACTGACGAACAACCAGATAAGCATAAAGACCATGATACCGATAAACACGTTGAGCGAACGGCTTTCCTTCATCAGACGATAGATGTAATAGAGCATCGCTGCCACGAGCACTATGTCGATGATGTCCTTAATTCCAATTACAAATGGCATAGCATTATTTGTTTTTAGTTATAGCATTGAAAATTCTCACTGTCTCCACTGCCTCTTTCACATCGTGCACCCTGAGTATGTTCGCACCCTTTGTGAGTGCCACGCTGTTGGCTGCCGTAGTGGCATTGAGGACTTGCTCGGGAGTGGTGTCGAGCACACGATAGAGCATGCTCTTACGCGAGATACCGACTAGCAACGGCAACCCGAGCACCTTCAGGCGATCGATATCATTGAGCAGCGAGTAGTTCTCCTCGAGTGTCTTGCCGAAGCCGAAGCCTGGATCGAGGATGACATCGCTCACTCCCAAGGCGTGCAACTCAGCCACCTCGCTGCCGAAACGACGCAACATGCTCTCGAGATTGGGCTCTACCGACATCAGCACATAAGGCACCCTCAACCGTGCGACGCATTGGAACATCGACTCGCCAGTATCCGACGTACCCGTACCCTCGCTCACATCGTTGATAATATCGGCACCCCATTCTTCCACTGCGCGCTGTGCCACAGAGGGCCGGAAGGTATCGACAGATACGATGGCATCGGGGAAATCAGCCCTGATGCGCCGCAGTGCCATCTCCAACCGTCGCAGTTCCTCCTGTTCATCGACAAAGTCAGCACCAGGACGTGTGGAGCATGCGCCCACATCGATGATGGTGCCCCCCTGCTCAACAATCTCCGCGGCACGACGTGCCACAGCTTCCTCGCTCTCCACACGGCTGGCAGAGAAAAACGAGTCGGGTGTGGCATTGAGGATACCCATTACCACAGGCGACGAGAGGTCGAGCAACCGACCGCCTACGTTTATCGTTGTGTGCATGACGCATATAACGGCAGCGGAAGCGAAAACCACCGCAACCTTTTTTAGTCAGGGCAAAGATAACACTTTTTTCGGAACACAAAGCAGAAGAAAGTGTTTTTTTAGCACACACTTTGTTAATATCGCTGGAGCGTATAGACTTTTAACAGGCAACGTCAATAAAAATTTACTCACGCCTTTCAAATCGTAAGCGGTTTCTGAAAAACAACGAAAAAAGCGGGCAAAAAGTCTCTTTTTTCGATTCAAGACAATTTTTCCGCGCTACGATGCAGATTTTGATGATTTTTCACAAAAATACCATAACCCAATGACTACCAATCCATTACCCACTTCGCTACACTCGAAAGCCACCTCTGAGGGATTAGTGCTCTCTCATTAAAGAGCCTCTTTATTGCCATTAAAGAGCCTTTCTAACAGTCTTAAAGTGCCCATCTAATGGCATTAGAAAGCCCACTTACCAGCACTTTTTACATGTTTTGGGGCCGTTTTTGGGTTCAAAAAGCCTGTTTTGGTGGTTAGTTTGAGCCTTTTTCTTCAATTTTGCTCCGTTTTCGCATTATTCGTTTTTTGCTTTCAATCCGTAACATCGGCAACGAAAAAACAGCACTTACAGCGTTTTTCAGGCAATTTCTGCCCATTTCATCGGGAGTGGGAAGAAAATTTTAATGACGTTTTTTCTTTGCGATTTGAACATTAACAAGTAAATTTGCACAATACATAAAGAATGTCGCTGCACTGTCAACCGTCGGCAGCGGATACATATCACTTCAAACATATGAAACAGAATCTCTATGAACTCTACCGCCGTCAGGGCGCTCTCACCACCGACAGCCGCGACTGCCCCGAAGGAAGTATCTTCTTTGCATTGAAGGGCGAGTCGTTCGATGGTAACAAGTTTGCCGCCTCAGCACTTGAGAAGGGTTGCGCTTATGCCGTTGTCGACGACGCCACAGCAGTGCCCGAGGGCGACAACCGATACATACTCGTCGACGATGTGACCACTGCCTTGCAACATCTGGCACGCGACCACCGTCGGCAGTTCAATATACCTGTCGTGGGTATAACGGGCACCAACGGCAAAACCACCACCAAGGAGCTGGTGAGCCGTGTGTTGGCTGAGCAGATGAACGTGCTCGCAACGGAGGGTAACTTCAACAACGACATCGGTGTGCCGAAGACTTTGCTCAGGATTAACGACACCCACGACATCGCAGTGATAGAGATGGGAGCATCGCATCCGGGCGATATACGTAGGCTGGTGGAGACTGCTGAGCCCACTTGCGGACTCATCACCAACGTGGGCAAGGCGCATCTGCAGGGCTTTGGATCGTTCGAAGGCGTATGTCGCACAAAGGGCGAGCTCTACGACTTCCTTCGCACACGGGAGGACAGCGTGGTGTTCATCAACAGCGCCAATCCCCATCTGATGGCAATGGCGCAAAACCTGACGCTCATCGACTATGCCTCATCGCCCGCCGAAGGACTTTACGTTGAGGGCGAAGTGATTTCGTGCGCACCTACACTGACATTCCGCTGGCGACATGCAGGAGGCGAGTGGCATCGAGTGGAGTCGCAACTGATAGGGGCTTACAACATCGACAACATGCTTGCCGCAACGGCTGTGGGACTCTATTTCGGCATCGAACCCGAGAATATCGACCACGCCCTCACCACCTACCGCCCCACAAACAACCGCTCGCAACTCACACTGACCGAGCGCAACCGGCTGGTAGTCGATGCTTACAACGCCAACCCCACGAGCATGGCAGCGGCGATAGACAATTTCCGACGCATGGAGGTGAGCCCGAAGATGGTTATCCTCGGCCAGATGGGCGAACTGGGAGCATCATCACACGAGGAGCATGTGCGCGTAGTAGAGATGCTCGACGAGGCGCAGTTCGACGAGGTGTGGCTCGTTGGCTCTGAATTTGCCTTTGCCAGCAACCGCTACCGTGTGTTTGAAAACGTCGAAGAGGTGAAACAGACACTGAAAACAAACAGCATTGAGGGGCAGAACATACTCATAAAGGGTAGCAACTTCACCCGACTCTACCAACTGCCAGAATTGCTATAGCATATCACACGATTCACCACGAAAATGTCCATGAAACCGATATTCCTGCCTGGCGACAAGAAGGCAATTGCTTTCTTGATAGCAATCATCGTGCTTGCGATAGTGGCGTTCCGTCTGCTCGGCGACGATGGCACCGTGGCTGCTGTCGACATACCCGCCGACTCAACAGCAGTAAGCAAACCACAGCACTACAGGAGATATCAGCCAAAGCAATACATCTACAATGAGGGCACACGCGAGGCAGAGCTGTTTGATTTCGACCCCAATACCGCCGACAGCACACAACTGCTAAGGTTGGGACTGCAACCTTTTCAGGTGAAGAGTATATATAAGTATCGTGCGCATGGCGGGGTATATCGCACAGCAAGCGATTTCGCACGGCTATACGGACTCACAAAGAAGCAATTCAAGGCACTGGAGCCATACATAAAGATATCCGACGACTATCGCCCCGCTGCCGAACTGGTTGAGAAAGAGGCTCCCGCACCACGCGATACGGTGATGTATCCCATTAAGTTGCAGGAGAATGAACACATCAGTCTTAACAGCGCCGACACCACAACGCTGCGGAAGGTGCCGGGAATAGGGCGATACTATGCGCGTGAGATTGACCGACACCGCCAGCTGTTGGGTGGATTCGTTAGTACAGAGCAACTTATGGAGATTGACGGGATGCCCGAGGAGGCTCTTACGTATTTCACTGTTGATGTTGCCAATGTGAAGAAGATGAACCTTAACCGACTGACAATCAACCAACTGAAACGGCATCCGTACATAAACTTCTATCAGGCACGGGCCATCTGCGACTATCGACGACTACGCGGACCGCTGAAAAGCCTTGATGATTTGCGGCTTATGAAGGAGTTCACCGACGACGATCTGCGCCGACTGGAGCCGTACGTGGAGTTTTAAGCGGTTGGCATGCAGCACTTCATGTTTTGCCTTGATTTTGTTTATATGTAATCTCGAAATATCATCGATAAAATATAAGAAATCTGTCATGAAGAGAATATTGTTCATCGTACTTTCCCTGTCGCTCGTCTTGAGCGCCTCTGCCTATCGCAAACAGATGACCGAGAAGCAGGCATGGGAATGGCACAAGCGCGTGGGAGTGATAAAGGGATTCAACCAACCCGAGCCTGCCTACACCGGCCAGACTAACCTGCAAATAATGCAGCGCGCCAAAGCACTGGGATTCAACAGCGTAAGGTTTTGGATACAAGGCAACGACGCCGATGAGACGATAGCGTATCTGAGGCAGATGATTGCCGATGCCAGCAAGTGTGGATTGACGGTATCGCCAGTGATACGCAATATTCACGACTGGTTCTACGAGTACTACAACCGTGGCGAGAAGCAGCCGCTCGACATGTACGAGAAATTCATAAAACGAGTAGTCGGCGCATTCCGCAGCGATGAGCGCATAGTGATGTGGGATGTATGGAACGAGCCTGATGTATGGGACGACGACCGCACAAGGCAGGAGATGGAGATCATCATCAAGTTGGCAGACTGGTGTCATGAGGTTGACGCCACTCAACCAATCACCTCGAGCATCTTCTGGGACACCACGAACAAGAGTCCCATAGAGCATAACTACCGTAGAATGGCCGAGAGCAAGATGGACTTGCACAACTTCCACTCGTATGAACTGGCAAACTCGCGCACCGACAACGGTGAGGACTTGATACGCCAATTGCAGTCGATAAGCAATCGCCCGCTTGTCTGCACCGAATGCCTTACCCGTCCCAACGGCTCGGGCATGGTGCGATCGCTGGCAGTGTTGTCACGCTATGGCGCTCACTTCTATTCGTGGGGACTCTTCGCCAACGACAGCAACTGGGATATCCGTTGGCACACATCGGCATACGATCCCTACGACCCGATGTTCCACAATGTACTCTATGCCGATGGCGACATTATCGACTCGCGCGACATCGAGGCTCTGCGCAGCTATCATTTTGCCAAGGCAGGCGAAGAGGTTGATCCTGGGCTGCCTATCACCGACCGATGGGCTGGAAACAGAGCATGGCAATGGATGGTGACAGGACCGATAAAGGGAAAAATTACCGATGAAATGGACGATTTTTCACATCTTGAGGGCTATAATGCCGCAAGGGTGAAGCTCTCTTTTGAGTCGTGGCGCGACGACCGTGAGAAGTATCTTGAAAAGGTGGATGCGATGCTAGCCCAAGCCAACGACAAGCGCATCTCGGTGGTAATCACTCTGCTGACCGACGACGACCGCAAGCATAGAGACGATGAGTTGTGCTGTTATGTCGCCGACGTGATTCACAATTTCTACGCCGACGGACGTGTCAAGGCATGGGAGCTGTATCATCTGCCAGGCAAGACGATTGCCGATGCCTCCAGACTTGAGTCATTCGTCGATGCCGTCTTTACCGCCGCACGTCATGAATATCCCAACCAGCCGATGTTCATCACCCCCCTCGTCGATGTTAAGCCTTTTGCTCCTGATTTCAACTATCGTGAAGCACTCGGTCATGGAAACCACGACGGTTGGAGCAGGTTGCGTTTCCAGGGTGGCAGTTCATCAGACTTGGTTTATAAAATATGGTCGCTCAGCGATGTCACTGCATTTGCCACATCGCAGTCCGCACCTGAGGTGGGATGGATGGCAAGCGTGTGTTTCCGCTTCGGACGTCCGATATTCTGTACAGAATGGACCGCACCAACCACCGATGACATCGATGCCACGCTGAGCAGGTTCGCACTGAGCCACGTTTTCTGGTTCACCTCATCCGACATCAACAGCCAAGAAGTCGGCGACTTCCGCTTCGAGCAAATCGTGACGACACGTCAAAGATAAACTTTAGCAAAGTTTCTAGGCGGGAAAATATAACTACGGAAAAACACCGCAGAAGAACACTCAACTGCCATTTTTTTTAGTTTTTCTGCTGTTTTAACACTAAAAAAAGACAAAAGTCCAGAAAAAAAAAACAAAAGTCCAGATTGGCAAAACAAGAAAAGAGTATCTTTGCAGCAAAACATCTAAAGTTAACATAAAATCTATAATATGAAAAAGTATTGGTTTTCACTGCTGTTCTTTGTAACTTATGCACTAACCGCAGTCGCACAAGTCAGTCAACTACCTTTCGCCGACCCATTCGTATTGCTCGACGACGGAGTTTACTATTCCTATGGTACACACTCCGGCAACGGAATCGAAGTTTACAGTTCCACAGACTTGAAGACGTGGAAGTACGGCGGACTCGCATTGAGCAAAAACAACACTAACGAGACTCAGTGGTTCTGGGCACCAGAAGTGTACAGGATAGGAAACAAATATCACATGTACTATTCGGCCAATGAACACCTTTACGTCGCCATTGCCGACTCACCAAAAGGTCCGTTCATCCAGCACGGGCCGATGATGATGTGGAACACACTGGCATCGGAAAAGTGTATAGACTCATCGGTTTTCTTCGATGACGACGGCAAGGCATGGATGTTCTTTGTGCGCTTCAACGACGGCAACTGCATCTGGCAGGTGCAACTCGAAGACGACTACACGACACCGATACCCTCGACACTGAAGAAATGTCTGAACGTGACCGACGACTGGGAAAACATCTGGCCGCGTGTGACAGAAGGTCCGAACATCGTGAAGCATAACGGTGTGTACTATCTCACATACTCGGCAAACAGCTACGAAAGCCAAGACTACGCGGTGGGATATGCAACCGCCACAAGTATCAACGGCACATGGAAAAAATACTCAGGCAATCCGATTCTAAGAAGATATGGAGGTCTTGTCGGCACAGGGCATCATACGCTCTTCAAAGACAAAGAGGATAAACTGAAAATCGCATTCCACGCCCACAACAGCACTACCGCCATACACCCACGAAGGACATACATCGCCGACATGGAATTTACATCCGATGACGCCCTCCATGTGGTTGACGGCACGATGATTACGCCCAAGAGCGACTATCCGAACGGAGGAAACGACGTTGTGCCTACGCTCAATGTCGACTGGAATGTCGTTTATCTGCCAAGCGCACGCTCAGGAGTACAGTATGGCATAAGATACACCAAAAGCAATCCTACCGCAAACGACGAATGGAAAAAACTCACGTACGATGATTCGTCGTGGATTAAGTCGTATGGCCCTATCGGTAACAGTGGATTCGAAGTATATCCAGGCACAGCACCTCTGGGAACTGCATTCACTGACGTAAACAACGGAGGCTATAATGTATGGTTCAGAAGAGTGTTTGAACTCGATGAAGACATCAGCAACAGAGAGATATGGCTTGCCTGCGGACACGACGATCAGGGAGCAATCTATCTTGATGGCGTACCTCTGATAGTATGGGCAGAGGAGTGGGATTATGCCCGTTACTTCAAGTTATCACCCGAACAAGCAGGCCTACTCACAAAAGGAAAGCATGTCTTGGCTGTATGGGCAAAGAATAATTCAGGAGGATACTACTTCGACGTTGGCCTTTACGGAAAAAAGGGAGACTCTTCGCTGGTGACTCCAACAGCTGAAGCCAAGGCCGACATCGCCTCATGGGCTGAATTCCCACTCGAGAAGAAGATAGGAGTGTATCAAACACCGCTCACCATGAAATCATGGCTCGAAAGAGATCTGCCTAAACTAAGTGAACTCGAAGCGAGGTCAATGCGATATGAGATTGCGTGGGGAAAAGACAATCTCTACGGACAACCCGCAGTGACAGGGACTGCGTCGGAACCCACCTACGATTTCGAAGGACTCGACTATCTATTCGATAACGTGAAACCATATTGCAACTCTATTGTTTTCTCACACGGATATAGTCCAAGCATCATAAACAATGGCGACTGGCAGAATCCTCCTACCGACTACGATGCGTGGGGAAAGATAAACAAGGCGTTTGCTGAGCACTGGAAGGAAAAAGACTACAACAACCGATACATTGAGGTATGGAACGAACCAGACCTGAGCAATGTCTTTTTCAAGGGTACTGCCGACGACTATATGAAAATGTATGAAACAGCATCGAAATCCATTCGCGAGGCAGATGGCGATGTGAAAATCGGCGGTCCTGCAGGTGCCGGAACCACCTGGCACTCAAAGTTGGTCAGCCAGGCAAAAAGCAACAACTGGCCTCTCGACTTCATCTCAGGTCATGCCTACGGCAACCCGACAGAACAATTAGAGGCAATGAGAACCGCTGTGAGAACATTGAGTAACAAACAGGCCGAAATACTACTCACAGAATATTCTCCATACACCACCGGCACACCAATTGCCAAGGGTGGCCCAGTGGAAAAAGCTGAAGCAGCAATGACATTTTTCAATGCGCTCCCGCTATTTCTGTCTTACACCGACCTCGACCATGTGAACTGGGCACAATACATCGACCCCGCCAACGTTGCAACGGGCAACACCCTCAAACCCAACGAGGGTGATAAGATGGGACTCATCGATGGCGACACCGGAAAGCGCAAAGCCTTGTTCAATGCCTTTAAACTTTACGGATGGATGCCTATTGACAGATGCGACATTTCAATCCGTTCCACATTGCAGGGCATGGTATCGAAAAAGGATGACTATGTGGCCGCTGTAATATGGAACACTGGCGAGGTGAGGCAGAATGTGAATCTCAGACTCGAGAATATTCCATTCGAAAATGCCGTTATGGAAATCTACCACATCGACACGACGCATAACAGCTATTACGAGACAAATAACGACGAGCTCACACCCGACTATGTAGGCAATATAGAAATCGCAGATGGTGTCGCCGTCATAAACAGCAACGTGGAAAACCGCGGTGTGATGTTTGTCAGACTCAAAGCCGATGCAGAGGCAGAGGCTCTTCCCATAAATGACTTCGCAAAAGTGAAAGCTGTGAAAAAATACAGGGAGAACCACAACGCAACATCATCCTACTCTACCTTCGACGACAAGACATGGACAGCACGACTCTCCTTGAACGGACTGAATACAGGGCGCACGATGATTGGAGTTGTGGCCGACGAACTGCCCGACAACATGGAAGTGACAGTGAAAACGTCGAGCGAAATGAGCAACACGAACAAGTCGGCAGTGCTCGCGTTGAGAATAGACTACCAATCGACATCGGGCAAATACACCAAGTCAGTCTTACTCCACGGCGACATCTTCCATGATAGCGCAGCGCCAAATCCGCTATGGGGAACAGAGACTACACCTGACGAAATAATAGAGGTTGAGGATTTCCATAACTTCAAATATGCCATCAAGAATAATGCGCCTGAGGATTTCTCTGGAAAAGCTATAATAACCTTCATTCAGTCGCGCACCGGAATGCACTCGAAATCGATATTCCAACTGAAGAAAACTGATGAAATCGACGGTATAGAGAGCGTGAACATGAATGACGGGAAGGATTACAATGGAAATGACAACATCTACAACCTGCAAGGACAGATGGTGACAAATCCCAAACACGGAATATACATCAGCAACGGCAAAAAATATATAGCAAGATAAGAACAAAATACTTATGACTAGAAAAGCATTAATCATTATTACTGCTTCTCTCATCTGCTGTCTTTCAATGCAGGCAGGTCGCAAGCAATGGACCGAGAAGCAGGCGTGGGAGTGGTACAACCGCGTAGGAGTTATTAAGGGATTCAACGAACCCTATCGAGCATATCCTGGGCAGGAGCGAAAGGAGATACTGAAAAAGGCTGCTGAGCTGGGACTCAACAGCGTGCGCTTCTGGGTGGGAGGAAACAACAGTGCCGACTGCGTGAAATACATTCAGGGGATGATCGACGATGCAAGTCTCTACGGACTTACCGTGTCGCCGGTGCTGTCGCTTGCGGCAAGAAACGATTTCGACCCGAAAGCCACTACCGCCGACGGAAAGATGTCGGACTTCGAGCGGCTGGTGCGAGAGATTGTACGGCCGTTCGCAAAAGAGAAGCGTATAATATTCTGGGATATATGGAACGAGCCACGGTTTGAAGACACCCCGAAAACATACCGACAGATGGACATCATTGAGAAGATGGTGCAATGGTGTCGCGACGAAAACCTCTCGCAACCAATCACTTCGTCGATAATATGGGCAACAATCAACACCGATAACAAAGCGCTGAAACGCACAACCGAGGTGGAAGCGATGATGGACATACACAATTTCCACTCCTACGACTGCTCGCTGAACTTCGGTAAAAACATCCACGAGATGCTCGACTACATAAAAAGCATCAGCGACCGTCCGATGGTGGCAACCGAATGTCTGACACGCGTCAACGGCTCGGGAGTGGCACGCTCGCTCGATGTTTTCGCAAAATACAAAGTGGGATTCTATCTGTGGGGATTGTTCATCAACGACCGCAACTGGGAGGCACGCTGGGAGCGCTCCACCTACGACCCATACGATCCGATGTTCCACAATCTGCTCTACAGCGACGGTGACATGTACGATGCCCGCGAAATAGAACTCATACGCAACTACCACTTTGCGGAACCCGGCGACGCACCCGCACCAGAACTGGAGATTACCGACCGCTGGAGCCACGAACGGGCATGGCGATGGATGGCGACAGGTCCGCTTACCGGAGTGAATACCAACGGCACATTGCCGCAAGAAGAAGGATGCAACGCAGTAAGGATAAAATTCGAATACAACGATTGGAAAAACGGCAAAGACGCATTCTTCAAACGCATGGAGGAGGCATTGAAAACAGCCGATGAGCGTGGAATGACCGTCATGCCCGTTCTGCTCGACGACAAGGATGCCACGAACGACGCCACCGCTCTCGCAAAATACGTTGGTGACGTAGTGAATCGCTACTACTGCGACACACGCATCAAGGCATGGGACCTCTACGACCAGCCCGGAAAGACATACACCGACAGACAGCGACTCGAGGAAATCATCACGCTGGTATTCAGATATGCACGAAATAAATATTCAAATCAGCCTCTGACAATGACAACAGTAGTCGCTGTGAAGACTTTCGACAAAGACTTCAAACCACGTGAGGCGCTCATACACGGACGGACGGCAGGATGGGATCACCTCACCTACTCCGGCGGAAGCAACGTCGATCTCGTTTACAAGATTTGGAGTTTAAGCGATGTCACATCATTCGCCACCGACATGCCAGCAGCAGAGACACGATGGCTCATAAGCATCTGCTACCGATTCGGGCGACCAATCTTCTGCACCGAGTGGGATAGAACGACAGACACCGACACTGCTGCACAGATAGAAAACTTCAGCGACTTCCATGTCTATTGGTTTACCAACGGGCAACTGCCCGAACAAGCAAGAAAATTCCGCTTCAACCAGACAAGCACACAACGCCAGATAACGGAAGGGATGTAAAATCCATCCACCACAACAGAATGCGTATCTCTTGACATTTGAGACTGTCGAGAGATACGCATTTTGTTTACGTGATAATTGTGCTTAGGAGATATCCCAAGTAATTATTTTGAATAATAACATCAAAAAGCTTGAAAAAAATATCTGCCATATAAAATAATTACGTAATTTTGTCGTCGGTGGTCATAGCGATTGTTGTTTGTAAATCTTTGTAACTAAGCACTATAAAGTCACAACATCGTTTCGCTCATCACCAAATCTACTGATTGTTGTACTCCGTCAAACTCACGTTTTTATAATAATAAACTTATGGATACAAAACACAAAACCAGGCCCTGCAACACGTTTGTTCTCATAGCTGCGATATGTGGTTTAGCATTATGTGTCACAGCATGTTACAAGATTGTCCTCATCGAGCAACCTCATGAGGCTGTGACCAACTCCGTCTTTAAAGGAAAGGTGATGGTGAAACGCACTGGCGAAAGCGATAACGGCATTGTTCAGCATATCTACGGACTCTTTGGCATCTGTGTGCCGACAGGATGGACGACAGAAGGTGAAATGGTTATGACCCAAGTGCCCAAGGAGACCACCGATCTCGGTGATGAGGAGTATACTCATACCATCACCCGACAGATGTTGCCCAACGAGGCATACACCAATCTCCTTAATCGCGATTATCCGAAGAAAGGCTATACGTGGCTGGGCTTCTGCACCGACCGCGACTTCAAGAGTCTATTCAATTCGGGCGACGGCTCGCACGAAGTGGAGTGCATCTATGTGGAATACAATATTCGCACCAACGACAAGACCGGTACGTTCTATCTCGACTACATGGCAGGTCAAGTCCCTCACGATGAACTTGATCAACTCGGACAGAAGGAGAATTCGTGGAATGTGAACGCAGCGTCGTTCAAGCTCAACGAATACATGGACACCCATATCACTGTCACCCGTCCTGACGGGTCGATGGATCCCGATGCCGTCAGCGATCCTAAGATCGATCCCGAGTGGAACCTCGAGCACATGAACTGGTCGACACGTCCAGGCACCTCATATGCCTACAAAGACAAGAAATACGACGGACTGTTCTCGCGGACAAGAGGATGGAACGGAGGCGACGGAGTTTACACCATCGGACTGCCTAACGGTGACGTGCTTTGGACCTTCAACGACAGCTTCTACGGAATAGTCGACGGACCGACACGGGCACGTCTTGACAGTAACTTCCCAAGGAATAGCATAATGGTGCAAAGGGCACATGATGGCGTGTTGGGAGAGGAACCGAACGATTTCGTCTGGTTGGCAGACTATATCAACTGGACAAAACCCGACGATAAGTATTATTTCTATTGCCGCACTCATATACGTCACCCCCAAGGCGACAGCACGATAGAAGATAATGGAGGCATCGATGCTCCGATGGTTTATTGGTCAGGCGACGGAACCGTATATAACAACCGTCTCCAACTGCTATGGATAGCACAGAACTCCTACGAGCTGAGCTACCACGGAATGTCGTTGGCGGTCTACAGTCTCAGCGGCACTATTCCCGAAGGATATTATCTTGACGACATCCCCGACTACCTCCCTAAAACAGGAAACTATCTCAACCGTACCATTACGCGACACTTCATCAATCGTCATACCGTTCCCTATGGAGCTACGCTTATAGAAGGCGAAGAGGGTGACGACCATACTTACCTCTATGCCACCGACGATAACAGAGTGGTGGCAGCGCGTACACAGACACGAAGTCTGTTAAGCACATGGGAATACTATGTGAAAGACATTGAGACAGGCGAATGGACATGGCAAGCCGACTATCCATCCGACGAGCTCATGGACAACTCCTCTATCATGGAAAACGATTACCAAGGCAGTATGCCATGGGTTTTCAAAGACGGCGATTACTATTTCATGGTCATGCAGGCACCGATTTTCAGTCGCGATGTGTATATCTATCGCAGCACCTCTCCCGTAGGTCCTTTCACCGACCGACGGCTACTCTTTACACTACCCGACCATCTCGACAAGATAGGAGAGACAGGATATAAATGGATTTACATGGTGAATCTTCACCCTGCACTCTCGCGCGAAGGCGAACTTGTGCTTTCTACAAATACCGAGGCTCCAAACCTTGACTGGAACCATAACGACCCTGGGTCAGCCGACTTCTATCGTCCGTATTTCTATAGAGTTTTCAACTGGAAAAACCTCTATCTTGACCTTGAAGAAACGGGGATACAGAAACCAGAGACATCAGTAGGCAGACCTGTCGATGATGCATACTATAATCTGCAGGGGCAACGAATATATAAACCCACTCGTGGCATCTATATCCATCGCGGAAAGAAAGTAGTATTCAAATGATTCCACACAATGTCTGCAAGGCCCTCGCTAGCATATGAGCGACGCCATACAAATACAAAGACAGCACTCTACTCGGGTGCTGTCTTTTATATTGTCAGCACGAGGCAATCTCTGGCTCAGAAAACCTCGCTTTTCCAATCTTAACCCGCTAACACATCAATATCATGTTATAGGCTTTTGTGTTACCTTCAGAAAATTTTGCTAGCAAAATTCTCATTAAAGAGGCCCTTTATTGCCATTGAAGAGCCCATCTATTCAAAATTTTGCTAGCAAAATTTTCAGCGCACATATTAAAAGGTCGAAACACCATGCCAACACAAGGGTATTAAAACGTACTTCGCTGCTTGTCAAACCTTGCATTTTAGCCTCAGCTCAGAGCACTTCGCTCTTTAAAACAAATTAAGACAGCACCTTGTTAGATACTGCCTTCTTAACTTGTCGGGGTGAGGTGGCATTTGGCCCAGAGCACTTCGTTCCTATAAACAAATTAAGACAGCATCCTCTAAGAATACTGTCTTAAAAAAAGTCGGGGTGAGGCGACTCGAACGCCCGACCCCTACGTCCCGAACGTAGTGCGCTACCAACTGCGCTACACCCCGATTGCCTCCAACTCTGGAAAGCGGTGCAAAATTACACCTTTTTTCTTAAACTCGTGCAATTTTATAAAGAAAATTCAAGAAAAATTTGTGAGATTAAAATTTTAGTCTTAACTTTGCACCGCTAAATTGGAAAGCAATGGTGCCTTAGCTCAGTTGGTAGAGCATCGGACTGAAAATCCGTGTGTCCCCGGTTCGATTCCTGGAGGTACCACTCCTCCTT
>CACZRN010000110.1 GCA_902783625.1 uncultured Prevotellaceae bacterium | reverse complement strand
GAGCTGAAGCGTAACAAGGCGCTTACTCAGAACCCAGGTTGGAAATATAATGATTAATCTCATAATACGAAATGACTATGAAACATATATCAATATTCATGGCTGCCCTGTTCGGAGTGCTCATCCTGACAACGTCTTGTAACGATGAGTGGAAGGAAGAACAGTATACGCAGTATATCAGTTTCAAGGCTCCGCTCAACGACCTTGGCGTAACCGATGTGTATGTTCCTTTCAGTCGTCATGCTGATGATGGCTCAAATATCTATGGCGAAGGTCTGTCGAGCTATCAGCTCCCAGTGATTGTCAGCGGTTCTAACCACAACGAGAACAACATCGCAGTGCATGTAGGCGTTGACCCCGACACACTTGCACAGTTGAACTATGAGCGTTTCAGCCAGCGTAAGGACCTGTACTATGTGAATATGGAGCAATATGCCACATTCCCAGAGACAGTGAACCTCACTCCTGGCAACGACATCTCGTTGCTCGACATCCGCTTCGACTTCAACGGCATCGACATGTCGGAGAAGTGGGTTCTCCCTCTCGAGGTGAAGAACAACCCTTCATACGGCTATACTCCTCACCCACGTAAGAACTATTCTAAGGCATTGCTCCGTGTGTTCCCGTTCAACAACTATTCGGGTAATTACTCGGCTACAACGCTGAAGATGGCTCGTACGACAAACATCGAGGACGGTATCGGTGGTGAGCAAACACGCGCTTATGTGGTTGACGAGAACACAGTGTTCTTCTATGCAGGTATCCGTATCGACGAGGATCGCCTCGACCGTAAGAACTACAAGGTGTACTTCAAGTTTGAGCCTGAGGGTGATGGAAACCGTGGTAAGGTAGATATTTATACCGACAACCCGGCAATGAAGCTCGTGGTGAATAACGACGCTGAGTTCTCAGTGTACGAACAGTACGACGAGGTGCGTCCGTATCTGCTCCACCACTACATCATCATCAACAACATCAATTACAACTTCACCGACTACACATCGGCAGTCAATACAGAGTTTGAGTACAACGTGTCGGGTTCTGTAACCCTCGAGCGTCCAATCAACACTCAGATCCCGAACGAGGATCAGGCTATCGAGTGGTAATCTGTTTAAAGATCGTAACATGTTGAAAGATGAATAAATATAGGATATCTATATTAGCGTTAATGCTACTGGCTCTCTTTTGGGCCGGTAGCATTTTTGCTCAAAGCAGTCAGGTGACAGTTGTTGACCATCCTTCCATGTCTGCTACAAATGCCCACTATGTAAACAGCCGTCAGCCACTCCGTCAGGTGGCATTTATCAAACTGCCAGTGGGCAGCATCAAGCCCCACGGATGGGTGCAACGCTATCTGGAGTTGCAGCGCGACGGACTGACTGGTCATCTGGGTGAGATATCGGCATGGCTCGAGAAGGAAAACAATGCTTGGCTCTCTGCCGGCGGCGACCACGGATGGGAGGAAGTACCATACTGGCTGAAAGGCTATAGCGACCTTGCTTACATCCTAGGCGACGAGGCAATGCTCAACGAGACACGTACGTGGATAGAAGCAGTGTTCAAGAGTCAGGCAGAGGATGGATCGTTCGGTCCTGTGAATATGCGAAACGGCAAGCGCGAGCTGTGGGCACAGATGATAATGCTCACCACCTTGCAGTCGTATTACGAGTATACCGGCGACGAGAGGGTGATAAAGCTTATGACCGACTATTTCCGTTATCAGTTGACCATCCCCGACGACCAGTTCCTCGAGGATTATTGGGAGAACAGCCGCGGCGGTGACAACCTCTACAGCGTTCTCTGGCTCTACAACCGCACAGGTGATGCCTTTCTGCTCGATCTTGCCAAGAAGGTTCACCAGAACACAGCCAACTGGTGTCAGGCCACGAATCTGCCCAACTGGCATAATGTTAACATTGCCGAGTGCTTCCGCGAGCCTGCCACCTACTATATGCTCAGCGGCGACGAGAAACATCTGCAGGCCACCTACAACGACCAGCACCTCATCCGTCGCACGTTCGGACAAGTGCCGGGCGGTATGTTCGGAGGTGATGAGAACTGTCGTCTCGGATACATCGACCCACGCCAGGGTGTGGAGACATGCGGCATGGTGGAGCAGATGGCGAGCGACGAGATTCTTCTGCGCTTTACCGGCGATACTTACTGGGCCGACAACTGTGAGGATGTGGCATTCAATACTTATCCTGCAGCTGTTATGCCCGACTTCAAGGCACTGCGCTATATCACCTCGCCAAACATGGTGTTGAGCGATTCGAAGAACCACGCTCCGGGCATACAGAACTCCGGACCGTTCCTCTCGATGAACCCCTTCAGCAGCCGTTGCTGTCAGCACAACCATTCTCAGGGCTGGCCCTACTACGCCGAGCATCTGGTGATGGCAACTCCCGACAATGGTGTAGGTGTGGCGCTCTATGCAGCCTGTGAGGCTAAAGTAAAGGTTGCCGACGGAAAGGAGATTACTCTCACCGAAAAGACTTATTATCCTTTCGAAGAGGCAATCAACTTCACCATCAGCATGAAGGGCAAAGCCAATTTCCCACTTTATCTGCGCATACCGACATGGACTCGCAACGCTGAGGTTTACATTAACGGTAAGCGTGCCGATGTCGAAACGGTAAGCGGTAAGTATGTGTGTATCAGTCGCACATGGAAGAATGGTGACAAAGTGACACTTGATTTGCCGATGTCGCTGAGCATGCGTCGCTGGCAGGTGAACAAGAATAGCGTGAGCGTCGATTACGGTCCGCTTACCCTATCGCTGAAGATAAAGGAACGCTATGAGAAGCGCGATAGTAAGGAGACAGCTATCGGCGACAGCCACTGGCAGAAGACTGCTGATGCCTCGAAGTGGCCTACCACCGAGATTTATCCCGAATCGCCATGGAACTACGCTCTCTGTTTCGGTGCTGATGGTAAAACCATCGACTTCGATATGGTAGTGCGTGAGTGGCCTGCCGACAATTTCCCGTTCACGCTTGACAGTGTACCCATCGAATTCCGTGCAAAGGCCCGTCGGGTGCCATCGTGGACTATCGATGAGTTTGGTCTTTGCGGTATACTCCCTGAAGAGAATGCTCCCAAGGCCGACGAACTCGAGGAAGTGACGCTCGTGCCAATGGGTGCCGCCCGCCTGCGCATATCGGCATTCCCCACTACGAAGGAATAAGAAATATAACCGATTTAAGTTTAGTCAGCCCATGCAATGCGTGGGCTGATTTTTTTACGTTAAAAGACAGCCATGAAAACCAGGATGCAAGATAAAACATGTACATTCATTTGCTTAAATAATGTTTAACTCTCGTTACTTCGTTTTTTTATGATTATATTTGCAATGTTTTTCAGTCGGATAGTTTTTTTGTAAAGACTGATGTTTTTTTGAAAATAATAAACATAAAATAAACAACTATGACCAAGATTAAAGCAATCATCGTGGCTCTGCTGCTCTTTGCAGGTCACAACGCGTTTTCTGCAGGCAAACCTATGCCTGTCGATTATGTATCAACCCTTGTCGGTACTCTCTCGAAGCACTCGCTTTCAACGGGTAACACTTATCCCGCCATTGCCCTGCCGTGGGGTATGAACTTCTGGATGCCTCAGACAGGAAAGATGGGCGACGGATGGGCTTATGTCTACACCTCCGATAAGTTGCGTGGTTTCAAGCAGACTCACCAGCCCTCACCATGGATAAACGACTACGGCCAGTTCGCGTTCATGCCCACCACGGGTGCTACGGTGTTCGACCAGGACAAGCGCGCATCGTGGTTCTCGCACAAGGCCGAGACAGCCACACCATACTACTACAAGGTGTATCTCGCTGACCACGATGTGATGGCAGAACTTACTCCCACAGAGCGTGCAGCCATGTTCCGCGTCACATATCCCGAGTGCGAGACATCGCGCTTCGTGGTCGATGCGTTCGATGGCGGTTCGTGTGTGAAGATTATTCCATCGGAAAACAAAATCGTCGGTTATACGACAAAGAACAGCGGCGGTGTGCCTGAGAACTTTAAGAACTATTTCGTACTTGTTTTCGACAAGCCGTTTGAATACACCGCTGCTGTGAGCGACGGCAATATCAACACCTCGGTTCTTGAGGCACAATGTGGACATGCCGGTGCCATTGTCGGTTTCAAGACAAAGCGTGGCGAGCAGGTTAACGTGTGCATGGCATCGTCGTTCATCTCTGCTGAGCAGGCTGAGCAGAATCTGAAAGAGCTTGGTCATGACAACTTCGAAACCGTGAAGAGTCGCGCCTACAACCGTTGGAACGAGGTGCTTGGACGCATCGAGGTGGAAGATGCCAACACCGACCATCTGCGCACGTTCTATTCGTGCCTCTATCGCTCAGTGCTCTTCCCACGCAGTCTTTTCGAAATCGATAAGCAGGGCCAGATTGTGCACTACAGTCCGTTCAACGGAAAGATAGAAAAAGGCTATATGTTTACCGACACAGGCTTCTGGGACACCTTCCGCTGCCTGTTCCCGTTCCTCAACTTGATGTATCCATCGATGAATCAGAAGATGCAGGCCGGCCTGGTGAATGATTACCTTGAGAGCGGATTCCTCCCCGAGTGGGCCAGCCCTGGTCATCGTGGTTGCATGGTGGGCAACAACTCGGCATCTATAGTGGCCGATGCCTATTTGAAAGGACTCCGTGGCTACGATGCAGAAAAGCTTTGGGAGGCAGTCGTGCATGGTGCTAATGCCGTGCATCCACGTGTCTCTTCGACCGGACGACTCGGTTTCGAGTATTATAACAAACTTGGCTATGTGCCATACGACGTGAAGATTAACGAGAATGTTGCCCGCACACTTGAATATGCCTACGACGACTGGTGCATCTATCAGTTTGGCAAGGCTCTCGGCAAGAGCGAGAAAGAACTTGAGCCTTTCCGCCGCCATGCCATGAACTATCAGAATGTGTTCGACAAGGAGTCGAAACTGATGCGTGGCCGCAATCAGGACGGGACATTCCAGAGCCCGTTCTCACCCTACAAATGGGGCGATGCCTTCACCGAAGGCAATGCATGGCACTACACATGGTCGGTATTCCACGACCCTCAGGGACTTATCAACCTTATGGGTGGAAAAGATGAGTTCAACCACATGCTCGACTCGGTATTCGTGGTGCCGCCAGTGTTCGACGACAGCTACTACGGTGGCGTGATACACGAGATACGCGAGATGCAGATAATGAACATGGGTAACTATGCCCATGGCAACCAGCCAATACAGCACATGCTCTATTTGTATGGTTTCTCAGGGCAGCCATGGAAGTCGCAGTATTGGATTCGCGAGGCGATGGACAAACTCTACAGTGCTGCTCCTGACGGATATTGTGGTGATGAGGACAACGGTCAGACATCGGCTTGGTATGTGTTCTCGGCACTCGGGTTCTATCCCGTATGCCCAGGCAGCAACCAGTATGTGCTCGGCACTCCGTATTTCGACAAGGTGACACTCCATCTCGAGAATGGACGTCGCGTTGTAATCACTGCTGCAAATAACTCGCCTGAGAATCGCTATGTGGAATCGATGATGGTGAATGGCGCTTCCTACGACAAGAACTACCTCACCCATGCCGACCTCACTGCAGGCATGCGCATCGCCTACACCATGGCCGCAGAGCCTAACACACAGCGCGGCACGAGCGAAGAGGCAGCTCCTTACTCGTTCTCGAAAGACGAACCAGCACCGGTAAAGGGTAAGGGTAAAAAAGCAAAAAGATAATAGAAATACACACAGAGCCGGCCGATGACTTCCTGTCGGTCGGCTCTGTGTGTCTATTGATAATACAATCCTAAATTAGATGATGATGAACCAACTGCTACTCAGATTTTTTTTCATATTATCGTTGCCGCTGATGCTCGTCGATGCCGCTCCTGCCCAAGTGCCCTGTGGCTCTGGCGTCTATGTCGGCGGACATATCCGTCGTGAGCGTCCAAACACCATCAAGACCCTCCGCGAGTCGGGATTCACCTACGTCATCCTCTTTAATGTCGACGTGCAGGCCGACGGAACACTGAAGACCGACGGCGAGACCATCTGCGAGAACGGCAAATATGTGTTCTACAAGACCCAGCCCCACTACGTCGACGACGTCCGCCTGCTGAAGACACAGCCCACCAGTATCAACCGCATAGAGATATGTATCGGCGGATGGGAAAATGGGTCTTATGGCAATATTCGTAGCCTCATCAATGCCAACGGCACCGATAGCAATACGATGCTCTACAAGAATTTCAAAGCCCTGCTCGAGGCAGTGCCCGGCATCGACGCCGTGAACAACGATCAGGAGCAGGACTACGACGTCACGACGGCGGTGAAGTTCCACACGATGATGTACGACCTCGGGCTCAAGACTACCATCGCACCGTACATGAACAAAAGCTATTGGCAGAGTTTTGTCAGCCGGCTCAATGCCGCCCGGCCTGGAGCATGCGACCGCGTGCTCATTCAATGCTATGAAGGTGGCGCAGGCAACAATCCGTCGGACTGGAAGCTTGGAGGGCTTGAGGTACATGCCGGACGCACTGACTACCAGAGTGCGGAAGACGTGTCGATAGCGCAGATGCAGACGTGGCACGACAACAACGGCGTGACAGGAGGATTCGTGTGGATATACAACTATGAGACATGGAACCTCAACAGCTGGGCTATCGAGATGAACAAGAT
>CACZRN010000109.1 GCA_902783625.1 uncultured Prevotellaceae bacterium | reverse complement strand
GCTTCTCGCCCTGTATGGTCACATTCTGCGAGTTTCCCGTCGCGTTTCCAACGTCGACGAGCATTCGGTCGGGATGCACCTGCACGTTTTTTATCCACACCGTCGGGGTGGCCCTCAGCTCCAGTTGTCCGATCATGCCGTTCCAGTTGCCCTGAGTGTCTTCGGTGATGGCGTGTGCCCACGAGCCGATAGGGATTTTATAGGTGTTGTCGATGCAGACGGTCAGTCGGTGTTTGCCTGGCGACAGTTGTCCGAGGTCGTAGAGATGAGGTGCCGAGAGGCTGTTCTGTGTGCCTACGAACTGGTTGTCTACCCATACGTTCGATTCCCAGTGGCATCGCTCCAGGAAGAGTTCCACGTGCTTGTCTTTCCACGCCTTCGGCACTGTGATTTCTTTCTGATACCATGCCTTTCCTTCGTATCTGACTACTCGTGTCAGCCGTCCCACGGTGGGTTCGGTAGCTTCCTCGCCATATCCGCGCTGTTCGCAGGAGCCGGGCATCTGAATCTGTTCTTTCAGTTCGCCGGCATACCACTTCTCGCTCACGCCCTTGTCTTGCGGGTCGAGTGCAAACTTCCATTCTCCTGCCAGCGAGATGGTGTCGTCGGTGCGCGAGAAAAGTCCTGCTATGGCCAGTACCGTGGCCGACGTCAGCAGCAGGAAAACTGTAGGAAGGAGTATTCTACTTGTTCTTTTCATTTATGCGGTTATTTGTGTTATGCGATGATTTCACACGCGGATTTTGTTGTCGTTCAGTCGTATGGAGCGTCACATGTCGGTGGGTAGAGTGGGGCAGCATTGTCGGTCGGCGAGAGTACAAAGGCTTTGTACTCTCAGTACATGGGTCTTGTACTCATAGTACATGTTTCCTGTACTCACGGTACTTGGTCTTTGTACTGTAGCCGGCCGGGCTGTCATGTCGCCTCAATCCTATTTTTTCATGACGGGAAGCACGACGGCCGACGGCGCATTCTGCTGGTGATAGATGCGTATGGTCTGCTTCATCACGAAGTCGTCGGTGGTGCATGAGTAGGTGTCGATGAACCGTTGCGGGTTTCTGTCGAACAGGGGAAACCACGAGCTCTGTATCTGCACCATCACCCGATGGCCGGGGAGGAACGTGTGGCTTGCGTCGTTGAGGCGCACTGTGACTGGTGTTACCTCGCCTGGTACGAAAGGCTCGGGGTGCTCATAGCTGTTGCGATAGCGTCCGCGCAGTATCTCAGCACGTACAACATGCTGAAACTTGCCCATCTGATAGCGTTTCCGCTCTGTACCGCGCTCTGCCTCTTCGGGGTTGCGGTATCCGTCGGGATACTCATCTATTAGTTTCACCACGAAGTCGGCATCGGTACTGCTGATGGCAGCCCAAAGCTTTGCCTCTATAGGACCGGCAATGCGCAGAGTGTCGGTGAGCGGCTCGGAGACGAATGTTATGACATCTGAGCGCGCTGATGCGAAGCGCTGGTCGTCGAACTCACGCACACGGTGGTCTTCAGGATCGGGGGAGAAAGGCACAGGATGCTCCATGTCGGAGATGTATTCGGTGAACGACATGCGTTCTTGGGGCTTTTCTGTCGACACCTTACCTTTGCGGTGGAGGTAGAACGGTGTGGGCTCGTAGTTGGCTATAGGCCAGTCGTCGAAGTGTCCCCAGCGATTCTCCCCAGCGAAGAATGTATTCACTCTTTTCTCTGGCTTCGTTCCTTTCCCGTCGAGATAGTAGCTGAAGAAGGGAAACTCCACCTCGTCGAGGAAATAGTCCGTCGTTCCCTCGCCGAAGTAGAAGTGGTCGTAGCCCGTGTATCCGCGCACTGCCCATCCACCGTGCCACCATGGTCCCATGGTCAGGTATGCTTCTGTCTGCGGCGACTGCTTCCTTACGGCCTTGTATAGTTCCCATGCTCCGAAACAGTCCTCGGTGTCGTAGGAGCCTCCGACGATGAGCATGGCCGGCTTGATGTTGTAGCACGAGTTGCGCACGTTACGCTCCTGCCAGAACTCGTCGTAGTTGGGATGTTTGGCAAAGTTGTGCCACAGTGTGGCTGTGGAGTCGTCGAGAATCTCGGTGAGGTTCTTATATGTGCCGGCATTGAGAAGGTCGGTGTAGACATCGTTGCGTATCACCTTATTATATATATCCTTCGTGTAGCGGTAGCGTCCTTCGGTCTGCGGGATGTAGTCGAATGTCTGCAGCATGGTGAACGCTCCTCCGTGATGGCGGTCGTCGCCTATAAACCAGTCTGTGATGGGTGCCTGTGGCGATACGGCGACTACGGCAGGATGCTGTGAGAAGGCTGCCATGGTAGAGAAGAAGCCGTCGTAGCTGAAACCCCAGAACCCTACGCGTCCGTTGTTGCGGGTGTTTTTCACGAGCCAGTCTACGGTGTCGTAGGTGTCGGTGGCCTCGTCGGTGGCCTTGCCGCCCTTCACCTTGCGGTTCTTGTTCAGCGGACGGACATGCTCGAAGACTCCCTCGCTGCGATGATGTCCCCTGACATCCTGAATCACAACGATGAAGTTGGCGTCGGTGAAGTTTTTCCATTCCCTAACAAGGTTCCATCTGAACTCCTCTCCGTAGGGTGCGCAGGAGTAGGGAGTGCGGCGCACGATGATGGGCCGCGGCTCGCTTGTCTTAGGTTCATAGATGGATGTGAACAGGCGGATGCCGTCGCGCATCGTAATCATCACTTCGCGTTTCGTGTAGCGCTCTTTCAAGTCATCGAGTTCATGCGAATAAGATTTCACCGGACAGAGAACTGTCAGCAGTGCCAGTAAGAATAATGTAATATGTTTCATAATAATATAGTTTTGCGCTTTTAGATTTTTTATTCAACAACAAACCAAGTATAACCCCGGGCAGGGATGGTGACGGTAAGTGTAACACACTGTTTTCCGTCAAGCTTATACACTCTTGCTTTACCTTCCTGCTCGCGGATGTGTGCTTTTTTCGAGAGTCCTGTGTAATAGAGTGGGAGTGTAATCTCGCGGGTAATATCTTCGTTTAGCGGATTGTATATCATTGCAAGTGCGCGCTCTTTCTCTTTCGGATTCACATGCATAATTCCGTCCCAGTCGCGTGCATCTGGTTTGCGCAGATGGATAATGTCGCTGTTCAGAATGCGACGATATTTCTTATACCAACTGATTGTTTCTTTGACGACCTGTTTTGTCTCCTCTGTATCGTAGAGTCGTGGGCCACGATAACAAGCTTGAACACCAGCGCCGTAGTTCTGCATCATGTGAGTACGATACTCATATAAGTGCTCATTGAGAGGCTCGAGTGTGGCTGCATCGCCTCCACCATGATATTGAACAAGCGGTACAAAGCTCCACATCGAGCTTGGAGGTTGATTCCAAGTGCAGTCATAGTTCAGCTGTCGGGCGTGAATAAGCTGTCGTTCGCGTGGCAACGACCAATTGGTTTCACGATAACCGATACTTGTCTTTGTCGAGCCATTGAGCAGATAGAAATCGGGAACATTCATATAGACTCCGTTCGCCAATAGTTTGTTATAGAATGTTGCAATCTTATAAAACTGATTCCATTGCGAGTCTTTCTCTCCCCGATGATATGCATGGGCGGTACTTGCGCATATATCGCCGGGATAGGAGCCGTCGTGTTCAAGGCAAGACATTCCAGTACGCTCAAGGAAAGTCTCAAGTTTGTTGAAGTAGTCGTATCCCCACTCGCTGCAAAGACATGGCGAGTTGCCGAATGTCATACCTCCTGTCTTGCCTGTTTTAGGGTTAATACAGTCAGTATCTTCACTCACACGTCGGCTTGCAAGCAGACTATAGCATCCCATCTCTATTCCTCGGCTGTGGGCATAGTCGACGAGCGACTTGTACCGGGCAATGTTCTCTTCGGAGATGTCTTCCATATTGAGCCCGCTGCCAAAACTGATTATTATCATCTCGTATCCTGTCTCGGCACACTGATCTACTGCTTGTCTGACAGTGGCAGGGTCGGTAGATGTGAGGTGGAGGAAGATAGGATTCTGAGTAGTCCATGGGGCTATGGTGGAATAGAAATGTCTTGTGAACAATCCCTTCCTCTCGCGGTCGTAACTGTCGAATGGCATTTCAAAATTGCAGAATGATTGAAGTCGCTCATCAGGAGCCACTCTTTGGTTGGGACTGATAGGGGGAGCAACCTCTAAGATACATGGAGTGTTCAGGCTATAGTTGCGTTGCGAAGTATATTCCGGGTCTTTAACCCATCTGACAGTGCTGTTAGTCTCACGTTGAGTAAAGCTTCCGCCACAGTGGTAGTCGCTCTCAACGTGGATGTTTGGCAACATGAAGCCGTCTTTTGGACTTCCCGATTGCGATTCGGGTTCGAACATCGACAACCTCTCAAGTATGAAAGAGTCGATATTGATAGTTCGGTCGGAGTTGTTCTCTATTTCAAACCATTTGCTGATGACAGGCAGGCGGTCGTAAATAGCGAGGTGGAGATACACTCTCACATCTTTAATTTCATCCTTTCCCCGCAGGGTAAAGACCACATCCTTACCTGTGGGCAGTTCGGTATTCAATGCCCAGCGGTTGCGTTTCCAATGAAATTTCTCTTGTATGGGCCTTATTTCGAAGTCCTCTACAATGAATGCGCTGTCTTTAGCCGTCATTCCTTCAATCCAATCCTCCAACAGATAACCGCGTTCTTGCTGTCCTTGCAGTCCGCCGATGGAGTAGTTTTTTCCATCGATGCATATGCTTCCTTCGCCCTCAACGAATCGAAGCATGCGCTCCCCCGTCATGCGATTAACGTAATCAGTAGTCGCAAGGTTTGGAAAGACGCGCAGTGTGCGCCATACCATGGCATTGGCGATGACGATACTCTTTCTGTCGAGTGAGGCATAACCCCCTGCCTTCGATTTCTCGGGAGTGATAATCCAGTCGAAAGGTGTTTTTGTCGATGCCAGTTCATTGAATACAGGCAACGCTGATATCTTTTGCTCAAGGTTTTGAGAATACGTTTTTAGCGACAAGAAAAGGATTGCGAGTATAAATAATCTCTTGTTCATACGAGTGGTTTTTTGCCGTTTTGTTTAATATGGAAGATATAGTTGAATCTCGCTAAGCAGTGGACATGTGGCGCTACTCTCGACGTTCACCCTTACGGATGTGGCTGTTATGTCGGGCAGTCGGAGTATTCGTTGCGGCCCTATGGTTGTACCCGATTCTATCTTCTGCCATTCTCCTTCTGTTGTCATGGCTTCGATTGAGAATTTTTCAATGCGCTGCCCGAGCTGGATAGGTTCTCTCAAGCGGATGCGAAACAGTCGTTGCGGGTTCTTAAGTTCGATTGTGACAGATGCTTTCCTGACGTTATCGTCGGTTGCCCAATATGTTGTTCGTTTGCCGTCGATGGTGTGCTGAGCGCCGAATTTCTTACTATTGCCACGCACATTGGTTGCGGTGATGTGTCTTACCATGCTCTTTTTCAGTGGATTGGAGAACTCCCTCTTCAGTGCCTGACCGAATTCTACCAGTCGTGCAGAGTCTTTCGGATGTATCAATCCCTCTTTCGTAGGTGGGGCGTTAAGTATTAGATTTGCACCTCTGCCAATGGAAGTATAGAAGATGTCCATCAGTTGTTCTAACGTTTTCACCTTGTCGTCTTCACTCTCGTGGTAGAACCACCCTGGACGAATGGACACATCGACTTCGGCTGGAACCCATTGAGCGCCACCTACTTCGCCGTATTGGAGTCCGTTAACATCGGCAACACCAGGTGCATAGTTATCTTTGTTGAGCGTTGCCCAGTTGGGTTCGCCAGCAATGCCCACTTCGTTTCCGCACCATCGCGTATCGGGACCACCGTCACCGAAGATGCAAGCCATGGGTTGAAGTTCTCTGATTAAAGCGTTTGTATTGGACCAATCGTAGTATGTCTTGCCATCGACAATGCGTTTCTCGCATAGCCCGTTGTAATATCCGTCACCTCCATTGGCACCATCCTGCCACACCTCGAAAATCGGTCCATACCATGTCAGAAGCTCTTTCAGTTGTCCACGAAAGTAATCTATGTATGCCTGGCTGCCGTAGCGCATGTCGTGTCGGTCCCATGGCGACAGATACACTCCGAATTTCAGTCCTGCCCGTTTTGCCTCACGAGCCAGTTCACCGACGATGTCGCCTTTCCCATCGCGCCATGAGCTGTGTGCCACGCTGTAGTCAGTCAGTTTCGAGGGCCACAGGCAGAAGCCGTCGTGATGCTTTGCCGTGATAACCACCCCTTTCATCCCGGCAGCTTTTACTACCTCTGCCCATTGGCGAGGATTGAATTTTATGGGTTGGAACTCGTCGGGCGAAGCATCGCCATAGCCCCATTCAACGTCGCGGTAAGTAGCTGTTGAGAGACATATGAAGGCATAGTATCCTGTTTCGTGCCAAGCAAGCTGTCGCGCAGAGGGCGTCGGACCATACGGAGCAGGGGGATTAACCTTCGCTTGTGCGGAGATGCAGAGGCATGTAAATAGACTGACTAAAAAATATCTTTCTTTTGTGAACATAGTATAGATTTAATCGTTGCTGCTACATTATTATATATAATAGCAGACATCTGCATGCAAAGATAATAAAAATGTCAGATATAAAAAAATAATAGCAAATTTACTATTCATCATTATCAAGGGGATATTTTTTGATTAGCTTTGGATGGCTTCGTTTTGTCTTCCTCACTGTCGGTTTTCTTTTCTTCTTTTTGATGCTACTTTCAAATTCTCTCCCTGTTTATCGGCCTTCCCCATAATCTTTCAACTTTCACCTTTCAACTTTAAACTAAAACAGCCTTATTTATACATAATCCAGATAAAAACGCTCATTTTTCGCTCTAAAACGACTTTTTCGCCCAAATCATCGAAATTTCCCACTTTTTCACAAAATCTCTCTAACTCCCTCTGTCTCAACTTCCTGTGCGCCTTTTGATTACTAAAGTCCCCCTCCTGGGGATTAGGGGGCTCCCATTAAAGAGCCTCTTTAATGCCATTAAAGTGCCCATGTAACAGTCTTAAAGTGCCTCTTTAATGGCCTTAAAAGGCCCTTTTACCAGCGCAAGAAAAGCCTTCAAAGAGCGATTTTAACTTAAAAAACGCTAAAAAGGGCACTATTTTGCCCTTTTCAACCCATATTTCTGTCATTTGTCAAGATGCCTGTATATGTCGCAAAAAGGTGCTTTCAGATTGTAAGTTTTTATGCTTTTGGGGGCGAATGTACGTGTGAAAACCGTTGTCGGTAGCCTCGCCCAAGCAGTTTGTGAGCTCACTCTGACTTCGTTGAAGTTAAACTGCACCTCGGCATAAAAAATAAAATTTTTCAATTTTTATTTTAGTTACTTCCCTTCGGTAAGTGGGTCTCACTTGCGTTCGACAAGTCTCTGCGCTCGGTTTGTATTAACTCTAACTTCGTTGAAGTTAAACTGCACCTCGGCATAAAAAATAAAATTTTTCAATTTTTATTTTGTTCTGCGCTCGGTTTGTATTAACTTTGCTTTTTGTAAAATACTATAGTTTGACCTTAATCTTAAATACAAATTTATGGTAAACAGATTTATTCTTAACGAAGTGTCATACTTCGGTCCTGGTGCTCGCAAGGAGTTGCCGGGTGTTGTAGCGCGTCTTGGTTTCAAGAAAGCGCTGGTTGTAACTGATAAAGGCTTGATGAAGTTCGGCGTGGCAAAGATGGTTTTCGACGTTATGGACGAGGCTGGTATTGCTTACGAGATTTTCGACGACGTGAAGCCAAATCCCACAGTGACGAATGTGAAAAACGGTATCGAGGCATGCAAGAAAGCTGAGGCCGACTTTATCGTTGCAATAGGTGGCGGTTCGTCGATGGACACAGCAAAGGGTATCGGTATCGTAGTCAGGAATCCTGAGTTCTCTGACATCGTTTCGCTCGAGGGTGTTGCCGACACAAAAAACAAGTCGCTGCCAATCATCGCACTGCCTACGACAGCAGGAACAGCCGCTGAGACAACAATCAACTATGTAATCATCGACGAGACACGTCAGGCAAAGATGGTTTGCGTGGATCCAAACGACATTCCATGCGTTGCCATTATAGATGCAGAACTGATGTATTCGCTTCCCAAGAGCCTCACTGCCGCCACTGGTATGGATGCAATGACTCACGCTATCGAAGGACTTATCACTAAAGCAGCATGGGAACTCTCAGATATGTTTGAGATAAAGGCAATCGAGATGATACACCGCTACCTGCCTATAGCAGTCAACGAGCCCACGAACCCCGTTGGCCGTAATGGAATGGCTGTCGCTCAGTATGTGGCTGGTATGGCATTCTCAAACGTCGGTTTGGGTGTTGACCACGGTATGGCTCATCCTCTCTCGGCTCTTCATGATATTCCTCACGGAGTGGCATGCGCAATGTTACTCCCGACAGTGATGCGCTTCAATGCTCCTGCCGCACTCGACAAGTATGTCGACATAGCCAAGGCAGTAGGCGTTTATCGCGATGGTATGACCAAAGAAGAGGCTGCCGATGCAGCATGCGAGGAGATAGCAGCCCTGTCACGCCTTGTAGGTATTCCTGAGCATCTTACCGAACTCGGAGTTACCGAAGCCGACATTCCTGCACTTGCAGAGCAGGCAATCAACGACGTCTGCACTCCAGGCAACCCACGCGAAGTGACAAAGCAAGACATTCTCGACTTGTATCACAAGATTCTGTAATATTCATTACGGATATAATAACAAATAACAGGCTGCACTCATGATAGGTGCAGCCTGTTGTCTTTGTTAAATATGTATTCCTTCAATCATCTGCCACGAGAAGCGACTCTTCTCCAAGGGCAGGTCTCTGTGCCGAGATGATGCTTGTCTTTTATTTCACTGCGTCGCAGATACCGCGCAGATAACCTACCGACTCAGCTACTCCAGGCGTGGGATTGTCGGCATTCTTCTCGAATTCTACAGAGAGTACTCCTTTGTAGTTTATTTTGCGGAGTGCCTTTACTATTGGGCGGAAGTCAATCACACCACGGCCCATCTCCCATGTCTGGCCTTTCTGTGAAGCCGCTGTCTCGTCTTTAATGTGAACATCGTAAACCCAGTCCTTGTATTTCTTTAAGTCGCGGGCAATGTTTTGTCCCATACGCACGCTGTGTCCCATATCCATGCAGCAGCCCACACCGAGTTTCGGATCCTTCACCATCGATACGATTTTCTCGATATCGGGGAACGGCAGACCGTCGGGACCATGTGTGTGGATGGCAACGCGTATGCCAGTCTCTTTTACCTTCTTGATGGTGTAGGGCAGCAACTCGTATTTAGGCACACCGATGAACATTTTCGAACCGTAACGCTTGGCATAGTCGAAAGCGCGGTCAACCTCTGCCTCGGAATTCATATAGATAGGTCCGAGGATATATCCCTCAACACCATACTTGGCGCAGGTAGCCTTGAACTTGTCCATCTGTTCTTTTGTAGAGTTGAGTGGCAGCCACCAGTCTTTAACCGATAGATACTTCACACCCATGCTTTGCAGTGTTTTCAATGTCTCTTCCAACGAGAAGTTGCGGTATGTAAAGCCTGCCACACCGATCTTGAAGTCGTCAGAACCATGCTTGCCTTCAATGGTCTGAGCACTGACGGTAAGCGATGTCGTCGCAATTATTGCAACGGCAATTAGTTTTTTCAGTATTGAATGTTTCATTCTATTTGTTTTTATTCTCACTTTTCACTTTTATGTCGTTTCTCTCCATAAGTTTGTCAGCGCCTCGGCATAGAGTAAATTCTCTGCACTAAGCTTGCACAAACTTTCACTTTTCGCTTTGCATATGGTTCCACCCCTGGGCCTTTATCTCAAACTCCTGACCGTCGCGGGTTACCAATTGTGCACCGAGTTCCGGGCGAGTGATGTGTCCGATAAGGTGGATACCCTCCATTTCGCTTATCTTTTCATGGTCGCCTATCGGTACAGTGAACAACAGTTCGTAGTCCTCGCCGCCGTTCATGGCACAGGTGGTGACGTTCATATTCAGTTCCTCAGCCATGAGGGCTGTCTGATAGTCGATAGGGATATTCTTCTCGAAGATGCGGCATCCGCAGTTGCTCTGTTTGCATATATGGAGCAGTTCGGATGACAATCCGTCGCTAATGTCCATCATTGATGTGGGACGAATGCCTGCCTGACGCAGTATGTCGATTACGTCGCCGCGTGCCTCTGGCTGTAGCTGGCGTTGCAGAAGGTATTCCTTGCCGGCGAAGTCGGGTTGGAAAGAGCTTAGTTCCTTCAGTTGATCGGTCAGTTTTGTTATGTTCTTTCCCTCTGCTTTAGCCTCGTCGATTTTTCTCTGAACATCGTCCACCTGCTGATAATACACAGCTTTTTCGCGTTCAAGCAGTTGCAATCCCATGTATGCAGCGCCCAGATCACCGCTTACGCAAATAAGGTCGGTGTCGTGAGCACCGCTGCGATAGGCGATGTCTTCTTCTCCTGCCTCGCCAATACATGTTATGCTGATGGCTAATCCTGTTAGCGATGCAGTGGTATCGCCGCCTACGATATCGACATTCCACTTCTCGCAGGCAGCCTTAAGACCACTGTAGAAGTCGTCTACATCTTCCACCGAAAAGCGTTTGCTGAGTGCGATACTGACGGTCATTTGCCGTGGTGTGCCATTCATGGCAAATATATCGCTTATGTTAACCATTGCCGCTTTATAGCCGAGATGCTGCATATCGATATATGTCAGGTCGAAATGTATGCCTTCCATGAGCATGTCGGTTGTGACAAGCGTGCGGCTGTCGGGGTAGGAGAGAACAGCACAATCGTCACCGATGCCTTTAATAGTAGAGGCATTCGTCGGTTTTATATCCTTTGCGAGTCGGTCTATAAGTCCGAACTCACCTATCTTTGCGATGTCCATTCTCTTGCTTAAATGCGTTTTATCATCTCGCTAATGAGTTCAGTCATTATAGGTTGTGCATTGTTGGCAGCCTCCTGCACTTCTTCGTGACTCACCTCGACAGGCATGTCGAAACCTCCAAGGTCGGTTATAATGCTCAGTCCGAAGGTCTTCATGCCGCAGTGTTTTGCGACAATCACCTCTGGAACGGTGCTCATGCCAACGGTGTCGCCGCCAAGGATGCGATACATACGATATTCTGCCGGTGTTTCGAATGTCGGTCCCTGAACTCCCACGTACACTCCATGAACGAGTTTGATACCTTTCTCTTCTGCAATCTTGTCAGCCAATGCAATCAGGTCTGAGTCATAAGGCTCGTGCATATCAGGGAATCGAGGTCCCGTCGGGAAGTTTGGTCCATGCAGCGGATGCTCTGGGAAGAAGTTTATATGGTCGGTGATGACCATGATATCTCCGATGTGGAATTCGGGATTCATTCCTCCAGCGGCGTTGCTCACGATGAGAGTCTTTATTCCCAGCTCGTACATCACACGCTCAGGGAAGGTTACTTCCTTCATGGAGTAGCCCTCATAGTAGTGGAAACGGCCTTTCATGGCCATGATATCTCTACCTCCGAGCTTGCCAAAGATGAGTTTACCGCTATGTCCTTCTACGGTTGAAACAGGGAAGTTAGGTATCTCGCCATAGGGAATTTCGATGGCATCAGTTATCTTTGAAGCTAATTCTCCGAGGCCGCTCCCCAGTATTATTGCTATCTTTGGGTTTGATTTCATCCTTTGTCTTAACCAGGATGCTGTTTCTTGAATTTTTGTGTACATAGCTTAAGATTTTATTGTTAAAAGTTTCTTCTTGTCCGAGCATGAATTTTATGTCCACTGGCAGCACAAATATATTCCGCCTGACGTCGTCGCTGAGGCCGTCGATATCCTTTAGTCGAGCCGCATCTTTCTCTGTTGTAACCACTATCCTCGGTTCGGGAATGTCGTTGAACGCCTCATTTATTCTTTCGATATCGCGTTGGCGGAAGTGGTGATGATCGGAGAAGTTGAGTGCAGTCAGGCTTTTACATAGCGGTGCAATGTCTTGCTCCATCTGTTGCGGCGACGCTATACCTGTGAGCATAAGCACGTTATCGTTGGTCTCGATTTCTTTCTTTCCCTCTTTAGTGTCGAGGATAGGACAGAGAGGTTCGTAATCAATGGTGGTGAAAAAGAGATCTTGATAAGGACGGAGATTCATCGCTTTTGTCAGTACGCGGTATTCCATGGGCTTCAGGTCGCGCGGACATTTTGTGATAATAACCATGTCGGCTCTCTCTTTGCCCTTTTCCGGCTCGCGCAAACGACCAGCTGGCAGCAGTTTGTCATAGATTATAAGTCGGTGATAATCCACAAGCAGGATGTTTATTCCAGGCTTCACCCGGCGGTGCTGATATGCGTCGTCGAGTAGAATCACGTCGACATCGCTTGTTGCCTCGTCGGTTGTCAGGCGGTCGATACCCTCGCAGCGGTCGGCATCAACGGCGATGTAAATGTCTGGGAACTTTGTCTTCATCTGCCGTGGTTCGTCGCCGATGTCTTCAGATGTCGAATCTTTGTCGGCAAGCAGATATCCCTTCGTCTTACGTTTATATCCTCTGCTTAGCACGGCAACCTTCATCCGGTCTTTCAACAGGCGCACCAAGTATTCCGTGTGTGGTGTCTTGCCGGCACCACCCACGGTGATATTGCCCACTGAGATGACGGGGATAGCAAACGAACGGCTTTTCTTGATGCCAAGTTCATACATCCTATTCCTCATCCCTACGCCCATTCCATAAATGAAACTGAGCGGTGAGAGCCACTTGTTAACCTCGATGAGATCGCCTTCGGTGCGCATTATTCTTTAATGGTTTTATCTCAGATTAAGAACGAATGGCAAGCGAGCCTGCATCATCTGACGCTTGTTGATGTTTTTGAGCATCATGTATGGTTCGTAGAGGTCGCCGAGGGTGGCGCGAACCTGCTCGTCGAGAGCGTTGCCATTCTTTGCAGAACCTAAGATTTGATCAAATATTCCAGGTGCTGCTGGATAGTTGTTGGTGTAATATTTGTCGAGTTTAGCCAGTTCAGCAGCTTTTGCCACTGCGTCATCCAAACCACCGAGTTGATCGACGAGCTTAATATCGATGGCGTCTTGTCCGAGCCATACGTGGCCTTGTGCAATCTCTTCAACTTGTTCGATGGTCATTCCGCGACCATCTGCAACACGCTGACGGAACAGCTCATAGCCGCGTTCGATTTCCTTCTGCAGCATGCTGGTTTCCTCTGCATTCAGTGGACGTGCGAATCCTCCGCCCATAATGCTGTTACGGTTGGTCTTCACTTCGTCGAACTTCACACCAAGTTTCTGTGTCACCAGTTCGCTTGCGTCGGGTATCATGCCGAAGATGCCGATGCTACCTGTCAGGGTATTCGGCTGTGCCACAATCCACGATGCCGGGCAACTCATATAGTAACCACCCGATGCTGCATAGTCGCCCATCGATACTACGACTGGTTTCTTCGCCTTGAGCTCGGTGATGGCGTGCCACAACTGTTCAGATGCATAAGCATCGCCACCGGGAGAGTTGACTCTGATGACAACAGCTTTCACGTTGTCGTCAGCTGCCAGTTTCTCTATATCCTTGCATACGTTGGCAGCTGCAATCTGGTGTCCGCCAGTGTTGATGCCTGTTGCAGGCTCCTGAACGATATCACCGAAGGCATAGTAAACGGCAATCTCCTCGCCATCCTTGCGTGGACCTTTCACGTTTCTCATCTCTTCGAGGCTGACTTGATTGATAGCTTTCTTCTCATCTATGTCGAGCAGTTGCTTTATCACACCCTTCACACCGTCAGCATAAGCCAGCGTGTCAACCAGTTTGGCACTTAGTAAGGCCTCAGTAGGCATCATTGCGGTTACGCTGTCGGCAAGCAGATTCAGCGCCTCGGGAGTGATGTCGCGGCTCTTGCTGATTGATTCAACGATGTTGTCCCAAACGCCTTTGATGTAAGCCTCCACCTGTTGGCGGTTGGCGATGCTCATCTTGTCTTCGGTGAACATCTCGGTGGCACTCTTGTACTGGCCTACCTTTATCACCTGCATCTTTATTCCAAACTTCTTCATCAGGTCTTTCACGAACATCGGCTGCGAGCCTATGCCGTGGATATCAACCATTCCTTTCGGGTTGACAATCACCTTATCTGCCACCGATGCAAGGTAGTATGAGCCCTGTGAATATACGTCGGCGTAGCTGACAATCCATTTCCCGCTCTCACGGAAGTCTTCAAGGGCAGCGCGTACCTCCTGTGCACTGGCAAGTCCCATTTCTATCAGACCGCCCTCCATGTAGATGCCTTTGATGTTGTCGTTTGTCTTGGCTTTCTTGATGGCACTGAGCAGCTCGTCGAGTCCTATAGTCTCAATGCCGCCACCGGTCAGTTTCGACACGATGTCTGGCTGCGATTGCTCGTCGACAATGCTGTTCATGTTGATTACCATCACGCTGTTCTTACTGACATTCTTAGTAGCTTCGCCAGATGCCACCATTCCTACAATGCTCATCGCGCCGAAGATGGCAACAATGATACCGAACACTAACAATCCTACGATTGTTGCGAGGACATACTTAAAAAACTGTTTCATACTATTGTCTGGTTATTGTTTAAAATTGCATTTAAATGCAAAGTTAGTGAAAAGCAATAGCAGAACAAAATAAAAACGGATGTTTTTTGCGTTGATATGGTTTTTGAGTAAAGTAAAAGAGAAACTTATTTACTATGAATAAACAATTTATATCATACAATAATCCCTGCCATCGAGGAGATAGCAGGGATTATAGGTTATTTAGACATTTTTTACTAGTTTTTTATGCAATTCACCTCAGCGCGGATTGTTTTACCGGGTTTAAACTTTGGCACAACCTTATAGGTTTGGTACTCAACACATGCACAAATAACATTCATTTCGGTAATATCCACCTCTCTGAAATTAAGTGTTACCAAAGTTTCATGCTCATCATTTTTTATAGAAAAACTATCATATTCATATCCTGCCCAGTCAAAACCTGTTTTACACAATACAATTGATACTTTGGAAAAGTCTAAAAGCGATATATCTTCATCTCCTGTATAAATCGCTGCCAAATCTTCTACAGAATTTAAAATAACACACATACCCTCGCCCCAAGAAAATTTGTAGTTATTCTCTCTCTTTCGAAAATCAACAGTACCCCCCCAACCATATGGGAAAGTCTTTTCAAAGAATTGTTTTATTGCCTCAATGTTTTCATTATCTTCTGCGCTCAGTTCTCCGAAATCGCTTGTGGAAAGAAACTCGTCATCGCTGGTGCAACTTGAGAACACACCTACAAATAGCAGCAGCATAATTGCTGACATGAAAAATTTAATTTTAGTCTTCATATTCTTTTCCTCCGTTTTTATTTTAATGAAAATATTAACCTCTTTTTTCTATTAACACGATAACACTGAAAATCTTGCATCAGAAGCAAGAAAATTTAATTTTACTTTTTTACAAAAGTAATATATATAAACGGAAAATGAAAATATAATTCAATAAAAATGAAGTTAAAATTGAGGAGAAAAAAACTTAGATGATAATTTCGTAACGTAATGATGTGCTTTTTTATACTTGTTTTGAGAGTATCTATGCATAAATATGCAAAATCAAATGCTTTTTGACATGCGAAAAACATACGTGTGCAATGGCAATTCTAGAGTCCTAGAAGGGGTGATAAGTTGACCTGATTATGATAGAAGTACTCTTTAATGCGATTAACCCAATGGTTTATTCGCGATAAAGAGGCTCTTTACCGTGAATAAAGAGCCTCTTTACTGAGCGTAAAAAGCACGTTTTTCAGCGTTTTTTCGCACTTTTTTGCACGTTTTTTGATTGGTTTTTGCGGGGTGAAAGAACTAACGTTTTGATTCACTGAAAGTTACGAAAAACGCTCAAAACTCGCGTATTTTCGGCTAAAATATTTTCAGTTCGAAATTCCTTGAGTATTTAGGCGGTAAAACGGCAGTGTGCAATGCAATTTTGACGGTATATATATTCATTTCCAGTGATTGCCTCGCATGTGTAATTATAAGGAGTCGGGTGCGCAAGAAAAACTTACTTCAAGTGTTGGCAGATTCATGAAAATTTAGTAATTTAGCACCATGAAAAGAGCTATCGTAATGGGTGCCTCGTCGGGGATAGGCTTCGAGGTGGCACGGTTGTTATTAGAGCGTGGCTGGCAGGTAGGTCTTGCCGCACGCAGAGTGGAACTTTTTTCCGAGTTAGAAAGCAAGTTTGCGGGGCAGGTGAGTGTGGCTCGGATTGATATCACTACTGATGAAGCCGCAGATCAGTTGCTTGAGCTTATCGGTAAAGTAGGAGGCGTTGACCTCTACTTCCACGTCTCTGGCGTGGGATGGAGTAATCCGGAGCTGGAAATGGATTACGAGATGGCCACCATGAATACGAATGCCTGCGGTTTCACACGTATGGTGGACACGGTGTTCCGCTATATGAGCGACAATGGGGGAGGACAGATAGCGGCGATAACGTCGATTGCGGGTACGAAAGGACTCGGTCCCGCACCAGCATATAGTGCTACGAAAGCAATGCAGGCAACATATCTGCAGGCACTTGAACAACTGTCGAACTCAAGGAAACTGAATATCCGCATCACTGAGATACGTCCCGGATTCGTGAAGACCGACCTCATAAAAGGCAAACCCTATCCCATGCTTATGGATAAGGAAAGTGTGGCGCGCAAAGCTGTTGACGCAGCACTCGCCGGCAAGCATGTGGCGATAATCGACTGGCGCTACCGGATTCTTACTGCTTTCTGGCGACGTATTCCACGCTGCGTGTGGAGAAGGATGAACTTAGTAAAAGAGAAGTATAAATGATATTACTAAAATAACAGAATGAAACGTCTTTTTATTTGTGTTATGCTCGCTCTTCCGCTTGCCATATCGGCACAGACAGAGCGAGGAAAAATATTTCAGAACGAGTATAACCTAAACGTACTTAACCACCGCATCGACTCGGTTGTTGCAGCAACGAAAGGCGAGCGTCTGCCCGTGATAGGCATCGGGACACTCTTTGCTGATGGTCGCACCGCTACAGAACAGGTTTACATCGACGCTGTGAGGGCTGCTGGTGGCGCACCGGTGATGATTCCCATCGGTGACGACGTAGCTGCCATCGACAGGATCTTGGATGGCATTGACGGACTAGTAATACCTGGTGGCGAGGATGTGCTTCCGTTCCTATATGGCGAAGAGCCTGACACACATTTCGGAAAAGACTGTCTCGAGCGCGACTATTTTGAGATTTCACTCATCCGCCTCGCTCGTAAGCGTGGGATTCCTATTCTTTCAGTTTGTCGTGGCATGCAGGTGACAAACGTGGCATTGGGTGGAACACTTTGTCAGGATATACCCTCGGCTGACTATTCTCCGAAGATTCAACACGGGCAATGGTCAACGACATCAACTCCTCATCATTCCATTTCAATCGACAAAGGGTCGCAGCTTTATTCCATCCTCGGTGCAAAGGCGCAGGTTAACTCCACACATCATCAGTGCGTAAAGCAACCCGCCCCAGGGATGAGAATCGTGGCGAAGGCACCCGACGACGTGCCCGAGGCAATGGAAGGCGATGGCATTCTGTGCGTGCAGTTCCATCCAGAGGCAATGATATGGAAGCATCCCGAGATGCTGGGCATTTATAAGTGGATCGTCGAGAAGGCTTCGCGGAAGTAAAAACATTTGTTTTTTCATCGCACAGCATTCAGGCGCTTACACCTTATTATATTATATATATGAGTGCATGTGAAATGTGACAGAATTGTCATATCGATGACTGACAGGAATGTCACACTGTTGTTTTGGCACACTTTTCGCTTATCTTTTGGCAGAATAATTAAAATAAAATCTTAAATACTAAAGTAATTATGAACATCAAACCATTAGCAGATCGTGTGTTGGTTGAACCAGCACCGGCAGAGAAGACAGTAGGTGGAATCATTATTCCCGACACATCGAAAGAAAAACCACTCCATGGTAAGGTTGTTGCCGTTGGCAATGGCACCAAAGACGAGCAGATGATATTGAAGGCAGGCGACGAAGTGCTCTACGGAAAGTATTCAGGCACAGAGGTTGAGCTCGATGGCAAGACTTATCTCATCATGCGCCAGAGCGATGTACTCGCAATAGTCGGATAAATAATAAATTTGTAGAATTTTAAAAACATAAAGATATGGCTAAAGATATTAAATTCAATATTGAGTCGCGCGACCTTTTGAAGAAAGGTGTCGACCAGCTTGCCAATGCAGTGAAGGTGACTCTCGGTCCTAAGGGCCGCAATGTGGTTATCGAAAAGAAATTTGGTGCTCCTCAGATAACAAAGGACGGAGTGACGGTGGCTAAAGAGATTGAGCTCGAAGACCGTTTCGAGAACACCGGTGCTCAGCTTGTGAAGAGCGTTGCATCGAAGACTGGTGACGATGCTGGTGATGGTACAACCACCGCTACTATCCTCACTCAGGCTATTGTCAACGAAGGACTGAAGAACGTTACTGCAGGTGCTAATCCAATGGACCTGAAGCGCGGAATCGACAAAGCAGTTGCCAAGGTGGTGGAATTCATCAAGGACAGCGCCGAAATAGTGGGCAACAACTACGACAAGATTGAACAGGTGGCTACCGTAAGTGCCAACAACGATCCTGAAATAGGAAAGCTTCTTGCCGATGCAATGCGCAAGGTAAACAAGGAAGGCGTTATTACTATCGAGGAAAGCAAGAGTCGCGAGACAAGTATCGGTGTTGTTGAGGGAATGCAGTTCGACCGTGGATACCTCTCTGGATATTTCGTTACCGATCCTGAGAAGATGGAGTGTGTGATGGAAAATCCTTATATCCTTATCTACGACAAGAAGATCTCTAGTCTGAAGGAATTCCTTCCAATCCTGCAGCCAGCTGCAGAAAGCGGACGTCCAATGCTCGTTATCGCAGAGGATGTTGACTCAGAAGCACTCACAACACTCGTTGTAAACCGTCTCCGTGGTGGTTTGAAGATCTGCGCAGTGAAGGCTCCAGGCTTCGGTGATCGTCGTAAAGCTATGCTTCAGGATATCGCTATCTTGACAGGCGGTGAGGTTATAAGCGAAGAGAAAGGCCTCAAACTCGAGGATGCAACACTCGAGATGCTCGGTACTTGCGAAAAGGTAGTTGTCAGCAAAGATAATACTACCATCGTTGACGGTGCCGGCGACAAGGATCAGATTGCCGACCGTGTGCTGCAGATAAAGAACGAAATGTCGACAACCACAAGTTCATACGACAAGGAGAAACTGCAGGAGCGCCTGGCAAAGATGGCTGGTGGCGTGGCAGTGCTTTACGTCGGAGCAAACAGTGAGGTTGAGATGAAGGAAAAGAAGGATCGTGTTGACGATGCTCTCTGCGCTACCCGCGCTGCTATTGAAGAGGGTATTGTTGCCGGTGGCGGTACTACTTACGTTCGTGCACTCGATGTTCTGAAAGACCTCAAGGGTGAAAATGCCGATGAGGAGACAGGTATCAAGATTGTTGAGCGCGCCATCGAAGAACCTCTTCGTCAGATTGTGGAGAACGCAGGTGCTGAAGGTGCCGTCGTTGTGAACAAGGTTCGCGAGGGCAAGGGCGACTTCGGATACAATGCTCGCACTGGCGTTTACGAGGATCTTCGTGCTGCAGGAATCGTTGATCCGGCTAAGGTGGCTCGCGTAGCACTTGAGAATGCCGCAAGCATAGCAGGCATGTTCCTGACAACAGAATGTCTCATTGTTGACAAACCAGAGGAGAAAGCCGCTCCTATGCCAAATCCAGGAATGGGCGGAATGATGTAATTGATTATATCTAACGGTTTAAATAAATGAGAAACACGATGCTCGAAAGAGTGTCGTGTTTCTTGTTTTTAACATGCGATAAGGTCGTTTTGAGTTAATAAAGTAACAAAATGAAAAAAAATTAACAAAAATATTTTGAAATTGAAATTATTTTATTTACCTTTGTCGCGATAACTTTGGAATAGAATAATAGGCGTGAGCCTATGCAATTTGATTTGTTTTAGTAGATTAGTTTTTAAGTAGTTTGTTTTTTTTGAAAGCCAGATGCAGTGATGCATTTGGCTTTTTTGTTCTTACTATTTTGTCGTGTCAGGGTAATTGCTTACCTTTGCGATAGAAATAATATCTGTTGACGATGGAGACACTCAGCGAATTATACCAGTTGTGGCGAGGCAATAGTCCGGCGAATGTCGTAAAGTTAGCTGGCGAAGGGAGTAATCGTGCGTATTACAGACTATCGGGTAGCGACGATTCGACGGTGATAGGAGTTGTTGGAACAAGCCGCGACGAGAATCATGCCTTTATTTCCATTGCTCGTCATCTGGCTTCGAAGGGCTTGAATGTGCCTACGATACTAGCTGTCAGCGACGATGAGATGTGCTATCTGCAGAGCGATTTGGGCAATGTGTCGTTATTTGCTGCGCTGAAAGACGGTCGCGAAAAGGGTGGGCTCTATTCTGCTGAAGAGCAGGCATTGCTCGTACATACCATCCGCGAGTTGCCCCGTCTGCAGGTTCTTGGGGCCGAGGGAATGGACTTTTCCGTATGCTATCCTCAGCCTGAGTTCGACAAGCAGGGCGTCTTCTTCGATCTCAATTATTTCAAATATTGTTTCTTGAAAGCCACTGGGGTGGATTTTCACGAGTGCCTACTCGAAGAAGATTTCCGCTCTTTTGCCGACGATCTCAACTCCGACAAGGCTATGGGATTTCTCTATCGCGATTTCCAAGCCCGCAATGTGATGCTCGATGGTGAGGGTAATCCGTGGTTTATAGATTTTCAGGGTGGTCGGCGAGGACCCTTCTACTACGATGTTGCCTCGTTCCTCTGGCAGGCTTCGGCACGCTATTCCGACTCTCTGCGCGAGATGTTGATAAAGGAATATTACGACAGTCTTTCGTCGCTCGCCGGTGTACCAGCCTTCGATGCTTTCCGAGAGCGGCTGCGCAAGTTTATCCTCTTCCGCACCATGCAGGTGCTGGGAGCCTATGGGTTCCGGGGATATTTCGAGCGAAAGCAGCATTTCATAGCCAGCATACCGCCGGCAATCGAAAATTTGCGCCAATTGCTAAAGCATGATTTCCCTTATCCTTATCTGATGAGTGTCTTGAGGGAGATAGTCGATTTGCCACGTTTCCAATCGCCAATCGCAGTTGACCCGTCGAAGCAGTCGGTGTCGAAGTATGACGGCAGCGGACCTCTCGTGGTGCGTGTGTTCAGTTTCTCATACAAGAAAGGAATACCCGCCGATGAGTCGGGCAACGGAGGAGGATATGTCTTCGATTGCCGAAGCACTCACAATCCCGGGCGATACGAGGAGTATAAGCAGCTTACTGGTCTCGATGCGCCTGTCGTGAGTTTTCTCGAGAACGATGGCGAGATACTTCAATTCCTCGAGAGTGTATATCGACTTGCTGATCATCACGTGGAGCGATATATCAAGCGAGGTTTCACTTCGCTCATGTTCTCGTTTGGATGTACCGGTGGGCGACATCGCTCAGTGTATTCGGCACAGCATCTGGCGGAACATATACACGAGAAATATGGCGTAGAGGTGCGCATCTGTCATCGCGAGCAAGGCATCACGTCGGTGTTGCCTCGCAAGGAAGATTAGGGTAATCGTATTCCCCTATTTGTAAAGGAACACACCCGCCTTTCATTAAAGAGGCTCTTAACCGTTGCTTAAGGGCCTCTTAACCGTCACATAAGAGGCTCTTATCCTTCACTTAAGAGCCTCTTTATTCACGACAGACAATTTCTTTGGTTTTGATACTATGTTTTGATAGTGTCGATATTTCAGTTTAATAGTTGGCGTAGGGATGCTTTCTGGTCTGATAATTTTATTTCGTAAAAAGCGATGTCATCATTTGTTTTGTCGGAATAAAAACGTTAATTTTGCAGATGTAAAACCATTTCTCATCCGATGAAGCAGGCAATGATCTTTGCTGCAGGGCTTGGTACCCGCCTGAAACCCCTTACCGATAGCATTCCGAAGGCACTGGTAAGGGTGGGGGGACAACCGCTTCTGTGGCATGTGGTGATGCGGCTGAAGGCTTCAGGATTTGAGCGCGTTGTGGTCAATGTGCATCACTTTGCTGAGCAGATAGTGGATTATCTATCGGAAAATCAGAATTTCGGGCTCGACATTCGCATCAGCGACGAGACAAGCATGCTTCTCGAGACCGGCGGTGGAATACGTAAAGCTCTGCCCATGTTCGATGAGAAATCTCCGATACTCATTCATAATGTTGATATTTTGAGCAATGTCGATCTGGCTTCGCTTTACGATCATGCCGGCAATTACGATGCCACACTGCTCGTCAGTCGTCGAACCACCAAGCGCTATCTGCTGTTTGACGACGATATGCTGCTTCGGGGATGGACGAATGTCGATACAGGTGAGGTGCGTAGTCCTATTTCTAATGTAAATGTGGATAGTATGAATATGTTGGCATTCAGTGGTATACACGTTATCGCTCCACCTATGCTTCAACTTCTGAATAATATGCCAGATCGCTTCGGAATAATTGATTTCTACCTTAAATATTGCGACAGGCACGCCATTCATGGCTATGCAAAAGCCGACCTTCAGCTGATGGATGTGGGTAAGATAGAGACTCTCGACCACGCAGAGGCGTTTCTGTCAGCGTTGGAAAAGAAAGAATAATAAGAAAACAAAACAGATATATGCAACAAAAAATCATTATCCTCGACTTCGGCTCGCAGACCACCCAGCTCATCGGCCGCCGCGTGCGCGAGCTCGACACCTTCTGCGAGATCCTTCCCTACAACAAGTTCCCGAAGGACGACCCCTCGGTGATAGGCGTTATACTAAGCGGTTCGCCCTATTCGGTGCACGATCCTGAGGCATTCAGTGTTGATTTGTCGCAGTTTCTCGGACGCATACCTGTGCTCGGAATATGCTACGGGGCGCAGTTCCTGTCGCATACACTAGGCGGAAAGGTTGAGAAAGCCGACTCCCGCGAGTACGGTCGTGCCCACCTCGAGACCGTCGATACCACGAATCCCCTCTTCAGAGGCTTCGATGAGCATTCGCAGGTGTGGATGAGTCATGGCGATACGATAACGGCTATCCCTCAGGGATTCAAGACAATAGCCTCCACTCACGATGTCCGTCAAGCAGCCTATGCCTCGGTGAAACAGCCGGTATGGGCAGTGCAGTTCCATCCCGAGGTGTATCACACCACACAGGGAAAGCTGCTGCTGAAGAATTTCGTTGTGGATATCTGTGGCTCGCGGCAAGAGTGGAGCGCAGCCTCGTTTGTGGAGACAACAGTTGCCGAACTGAAAGAGCAGCTGGGCAACGACCGGGTGATACTCGGGTTGTCGGGTGGGGTGGACTCTTCTGTCTGCGCCACATTGCTCAACCGTGCCATCGGAAAGAACCTGACGTGTATCTTTGTCGATCATGGCATGCTGCGCAAGAATGAGTTCAAGAAGGTGATGAAAGCCTATAGCGGACTGGGGCTCAATGTGATAGGAATTGATGCCAGTAGGAAATTCTTCGACGATCTTGCTGGAGTGACAGAGCCTGAACAGAAGCGTAAAATCATTGGTCGTGACTTTGTTGAGGTGTTCAATGCCGAGGCGAAGAAGATAACCGATGCCCGCTGGCTGGCGCAAGGAACCATCTATCCCGACCGCATTGAGAGTTTGAACATAACAGGTAAGGTGATAAAGAGTCATCACAATGTCGGTGGCCTGCCCAAAGAGATGCATCTGCAGCTGTGTGAGCCGTTGAAATGGCTGTTCAAAGATGAGGTGAGAAGGGTTGGGCGTGAGCTTGGAATGCCCGAAAGACTTATTAAACGTCACCCATTCCCAGGCCCTGGGTTGGCAGTGCGCATACTTGGTGACATCACTCCCGAGAAGGTGCGTGTGCTTCAGGAAGCCGACGATATCTTCATCGAAGGACTCCATGCGTGGAAAGCCGACGACGGACAGCCCCTCTACGACCATGTGTGGCAGGCCGGAGCAGTGCTACTGTCGACGGTCAGAAGCGTGGGCGTGATGGGCGACGAGCGCACTTATGAGAATCCTATCGCCCTGCGTGCCGTAACCAGTACCGATGCCATGACAGCCGACTGGGCTCATCTGCCCTACGAGTTCCTTGCTAAGGTGTCGAACGAGATAATCAACAAGGTGCGCGGAGTGAATCGCGTGTGCTACGATATATCCTCAAAACCCCCCGCAACAATAGAGTGGGAATAGGATAAGATGTGTTGTAAGAACTAATACCAAGCCTTTGCTTTGTCAGCATAAAGGCTTGGTATTTTTTATTTCAGACGTTTGATAGTAATAACACAAAAGTTGGATAGTGAAACAAAGATAGCCTGAAAGGAATGTTAAATGATTTTGATAGCGGTGTCATCTACCAACATAGTAGCAGTCGCCGTTGATTGTTACCACTGCCAGGCGATTTTTATAGACGAATGTCCCCTCGGGCTCGTCAGTGATGCCGAGCTCTTCAGAGTCTTTCTCGCTGATTATCTTTCCGTTGCGAGAATTTATTATGCGAAACTTGATGCTCTCCTTTGGCACTCCATAGGCTTGGCAAATACGTCGTTTGTGGAACACCACACCTTGTGTTGCGTAGGTGAATGGCAGGGTGAATTCGTGCTGTTTTTTCGCAAAGTCGATTGTCACGTCGCCGGCATGTGGGTCGGGTAGGGCAAAGCGTATGTATCTCAGGTGGTTGCCGTCGATAGGTTTTTGCCAAGAATTCATCGAATATCCGCTGAGCCACAGGTGCTTACCCTTACCGTCGATGATGGAGTTAGGGAAATATAACCCCATTGCCTCGCTCGTCGGGAGCAATATGTTCTGCACGTTATCGATGGCAAAGCGTCCGTTTTGTTCAGTTATTCGGCATACCAATATGCGTCCGTCACGCTCTGTGCTTAAGTAGATGAGTGGGAAGCGATCGCCCTTTGCCCATCGCTCATGGCCGAATGCCACGGTGTTGCAGTGCTGCGTGGCGATCTCAGGGCGAATGATCTCGTCGATTTTCATACCACGGTTAAGGTCGAAAATCTCAACCACGCCGTTGGCATTATGGAATTGGAAGAGCACTCCGTCGTAGCATGCAGCGCCTTGTCGCGACTGACGAGTAGAGGTGCATTTACCTTCTTTAAAGAACGGATTGCCTTGTGCACATAGCTCAGTAAATGCCACGAACAACAATGCAAGTAGAGAAAGTGTTTGTTTCATAGTGCAAAAATATAAACGGGGACCCCTCGGTGTGGAGCCCCCGTGTCATGTTTAATGGGGTAGATTACTTGTTCTTCAACAGATCGCGAATCTCTCCAAGTAGTTTCTCTTCAGCTGATGGCTCTGGTGCCGGCTCTGGAGCTGCGGGCTCTTCCTTCTTGGCAGTCATCTTGTTGATGGCCTTGATGAAGAAGAATATACAGAGAGCCACGATGAGGAAGTCGACAGTGTTCTGGATGAAGTTGCCGTACTTCAGTGTTGCAGCGAGGTCACCCTCACCAAACTTGTAAACCAGATTAGTGAAGTCGACATTGCCAGTGACAACACCTACGAGAGGCATCAGGATATCGTCAACCAGTGAGCTGACAATCTTACCGAAAGCACCGCCGATGATCACACCGACTGCCATGTCCAATACATTGCCCTTGAGAGCAAACTCTTTGAATTCTTTAATGAAACCCATAATTTTTAGATTTAAAAGTGAATATTAAATATGAAAATTTGTAATGTTCATTTTGCAATTTTGCCATGCAGAAAACAAAGATTAATTATCAGAGCGCATTGTTTAGCACTTTTTAAAATAATTAAGATTGATTTCTTCCGCAAATATATAAATATTTTGTAACTTTGCGCACGAAAAAAAGAAAAAAATGCTCTTTGAGCCGCAAATTTATTTTTACGGGTGCCAAAAGCATGAAAAAAATGATTTCAGACAAATTTTTCAAACAATTTTAAAACAATAAAAAAACAATGACAAAAGTTGCTATTAACGGTTTCGGCCGTATTGGTCGCCTCGCATTCCGTCAGATGTTCGAGGCTGAAGGTTATGAAGTAGTTGCTATCAACGATTTGACAAGCCCAAAGATGCTTGCTCACCTGTTGAAGTATGACACAGCTCAGGGTGGTTTCGCCGGCAAGTTCGGTGAGGGTAAGCACACTGTTGACTGCACAGAGAACTCTATCATCGTCGATGGTAAGGAGATCACTATCTATGCAAAGCCAAACGCAGCTGAACTCCCATGGGGCGAGCTCGGCGTAGACGTAGTGCTCGAGTGCACAGGTTTCTATACATCAAAGGAAAAGGCTTCGGCTCATATCCAGGCCGGCGCAAAGAAAGTTGTTATCTCTGCTCCCGCTGGTAACGACCTCCCAACAATCGTTTACAATGTGAACCACAAGACTCTGACTCCTGCCGACACAGTGATCTCAGCTGCTTCTTGCACAACAAACTGCCTTGCTCCAATGACAAAGGCACTCAACGACTATGCTCCTATCCAGAGCGGAATCATGACAACCGTACACGCTTACACTGGCGACCAGATGATCCTCGACGGCCCACAGCGCAAGGGTGACGTGCAGCGTGCACGTGCAGGCGCCTGCAACATCGTTCCTAACTCAACAGGTGCTGCCAAGGCTATCGGTCTGGTTATCCCAGAGCTGAACGGCAAGCTTATCGGTGCTGCACAGCGCGTTCCTACAGCAACAGGTTCAACAACTATTCTGCACGCTGTAGTGAAGAAGGACGACGTTACCGTTGAAGGCATCAATGCCGCTATGAAGGCACAGGCAAACGAAAGCTTCGGTTACACAGAGGAGAAGCTCGTTTCTTCAGACATCATCGGCATGCGCTTCGGTTCACTCTTCGATGCAAACCAGACAATGGTTTCGAAGATTGCCGACGGAGAATATCTCGTACAGGTAGTCGCTTGGTACGACAACGAGAATTCTTACACTTCTCAGATGGTTCGCACTATCAAGTACCTCGCTGAGCTGAAGTAAGATACCGGATGTGATTAAACATCAGTCATAAGCCGCTGGGCATCTACGCCCAGCGGCTTTTTTATGTTCATATAGAAGCAACGAAATGAAGCCTGGCATGGTAAATCCTTCCTTTTTGTATGGGATTCGAAAAATAATTTCCATTTTTTTTTTCGATACAGAATAAATATATAAATTTGCCCGTGAAATATCAATAAACAAAAACGAAAACATTATGAAGTATTCAAGACAGTTTTGCTCATTATTGTTTGCAGCCCTTTTCTGCCTGTCTGCCGGTGCACAGAATAATCCCAAGGAGGGATACATTGTCACATCCGGAGGAGATAAAATCCATGGGACCATCGATTACCAGTCACGGGCGAAGTCGGCTTTAGTATGCAGATTCAAGAAATCTGGCGAGACGTCCTTCAGAGACTATTCTCCCTCAGAGATAGACTCCTACGCCGTCGACGATGCCGCCGTGAGATTCGTGTCGCGCACTTTCCCCATTGATGGAGTCACGCAGACATTCTTTGCCGAACTGCTTCTGAAAGGCCATGTCAGCCTGTATAGATACGACGACGGAAGAAAAGATGTCAGCTATTTCGTCGAAAACCAGGCCGGCGATGTCGCAGTGATAGTAGACTATAGCAACCTCTCCGACTACACGGCGAGTGATGCTGCTGCAAAAAGAAGGGAAATGCTTGGTGCTGCAATGCCGATATTCGATAATAACCAGAAGGTCCAGACAAGGTTATGGAAAGAAAAACTCACCGCGGAGCATCTCGTCGATATCGTACGTGAATATAACACAGAGGTTTCTGGCTCCAGTGGCGGCAACACGATAGATTATGTATACAGTGCCCGCAAATCGTCGGCCACGACTCTTCGCTTTGCCATTGAGGGCGGACTGATAATGGGAGGAGCACGGCTGAACGACTACTTCAAACCAAGTATGAAAGGACTACATGCTGCGCTGGGAGGCGAGGTGTTCTTCCCGAGAAGCATCGACAACCTCTCCTTGCTTTTCATGTTGGGCTTGAACTACCTGAATGAAAAAGGATACAGCTATAACGACTATACTGGCAAACCGATTGATAATAAGTGGGTAGCTAAGATCTACGACATCAACCTGCGCACCGGAGTGAACTATAGCTTCCTGCCGAAGAAAAAGTTTTCTCCGATTGTGTGCGGAGGTGTCAATCTGTCAGTGCCTATTACCGACGATTGTTCGGTTGTTTCCCTTGTCGACGATGGTGACGACGACATCAAGTTCCCATTCAATGTCCGACTCTTTCTGGGGGGAGGAGTAGAGTTTAAGCTTTCCGAAATACGAATCCGCGCAACAGCACGATACGAGTTGCCGGTGACGACAGTGAAGAATTACACGAAAGGCTTAGTGGCTTCAATTGCCGTAGTACTTTGATGTGCAGATGATCTGACACCCATGCCAACGGTAGTGGGGAAAGGCATAAAAGAAATAGAGGTTGACTGCAGGACGCAGTCAACCTCACTCTAAAATAAGCGATTTCGTTCTTCCGAAATCAAAAAAGATTGCAGCAAATGTAGAAGATATATTGCTAATATGCAAATTTTTTCGACTAAATATTACTTTTTTAACATTTGGCCCCCTTTTTTCTCCGTCTTGCATAGCTTATCAGCCTGAAAGCGAGTAAGAAAAATGCAAGGAAAAAAGTAAAAAAAGAAGGAAAAAAGTAGGTCAAAAAGTTTCGTTATATATATAAAAAATTGTAATTTTGCAAAGAATATGTACCTAAACGAAATTGTTTAATTTTAAATTTGTTTTATATGATGAAAACTTTACGTTATTTCATGTTGCTGGCAATGACAGCAATGGTTAGCACAACCTTCGCACAGAAGGTTACATTCGACTTTGATGCCGACGCAAATACTCTGTTCGGTATCGAGGGAAGCTCAAGCGGCTCAGGTCAGACTTACGATGCTTCTGGCGAGTTCAACGAGGACAAGACTGCCACTGTTGAGGGAGTTTCTGTTACAGTTTCTGCTTCGGAAACAGACGCTAAAACACGCAATCGTATCTGGAAAACATCTCCACGTCTGCGTCTCTACAATGGAACAGTTACAGTTTCTGCTCCTGGACACAAGATTACAGGTATGGTATTTACTGTAAACTGGAATTCTGATAAGAAGGCTTTGAACTTCAATGCTACAGCTGATGCAGGTACCATTACACTTGGTGACAAGGATAATCAGACTGCAACATGGGCAGGTGAAAGCGAGACAGTTGTCTTTACTATTGCTTCAAACTCTCAGATTAAGAAGCTCGAGGTCACTATCGACGGCGAGGCTACTCCTGCAGTGCTCACTATCGAAGGCGAAGAGGAATTCACCGACAAGACTACTGTCACCATCACTGGTACTCTTCCCGACGGTCAGGTGTTCTACACACTCGACGGCTCAGAGCCAACTCTCGAAGAGGGGCTGCTCTACAGCGCTCCGTTCCAGCTGACAGAGACAACGACCGTGAAGGCTGCTGAGTTCGATGCCGACGACGAGAAGGTAGGCGAGACAGTGGAGAAGACCTTCACTAAGAAGGAAATCGAATACGTAGTAGCCAATAATATTGCTGAGTTCAACGCATTGGCTAACAACACAGATAATGTGAAACTGATACTGAAAGATGCTGTCGTACTCGGTAAGGCTTCAAAATATGTGATTGTCAATGATGGCACTGCAGGTACAGAGCTTTACGACTTCTCTATCGAAGCTGAGCAGGGCTACAAGCTCAATGGAAGCGTCACAGGTAAGCGCGCTGAATATAACGGCGTAATCGAAATGGCTGGAACCACAGCTGGCAGCGACTTCACAATCACTGAAGGAACCATCGAGGCACAAGAGGTGACAGTTGCTGCTCTTGCAGATGCTGAGGTGTTTGGTGGATTCTATAAGTTGACAAATGTTGAAATTATTTCTGAGGACAATAAGTTCTACTTCGTAGACGGTGATACAAAGTTCCAGGTTTTCGATCAGTTCCGTCCAGGATTCACACTCGCTGCAGGTACATTCAATGTGAAAGGTATTGTTGGTATCTATAAGACTGGCAAGCAGTTCTGGCCAACAGCTATTGATACCGACCAGCCAGTGGAGACTGTTGAGGTTGCTAATATCGCTGAGTTCCTCGACCTCGCTGAGGGAACAGAGGCTAAGCTGACTCTTACCGATGCTAAGGTGCTCTACTCTTGGACTTCGAACAATGGTAACAACTCTACATACGTTCGCGATGCTACGGGTGCTATCTGCTTCAACCGCACCGCTCTCGGACTTGAGACCAATGAGGATGTTAACGGATTCGTATATGTATTGCGTTCTTCCTACAACAAACTCCCACAGGCAAATGTTTCTGCTGCGAACGAGACCAACGCAGAGAATCTGACACACGAGGCTGGTGATCCTGCAGAGGCTAAGGTGATTGCTGTTACCGAGGCTGCTGACTACCTTAACGACCTCGTAAGTCTGAACGATGTGGCTGTTACTGTTGATGGCACTAAGTATTATGCAACAGTTGGTGAGGATAAGGTGCAGATCTACAATGGCTTCCATCTTGATGACTTCAACGACCTTTCTGCATTCGTAAGCGAAGAGCAGAACTACAATGTGAAGGGTATCATGGTTGTCTACAACACCACTTACGAGATTTATCCTATCGAGATTACACCTGTTGAGCAGGGTAACCCATACGACCTGAACAATGACGGCAAGGTATCTACCGCTGATATCCAGGTTATCATCAACGAGATGAAGAAGCCTGCCGATGCGCAGGATATGAAGTACGACCTCAATGGTGATGGTAAGATCTCTACTGCTGACATCCAGGTTATCATCAACGAAATGAAGAAATAAGAATTTTCTCTCTCCGCTCCCCTTCGGGGGAGTGGGAGGGAGGATATTTCTTTAGATTTTCTACATTTTTAGAGGAAAAATAAAAAAAAACACCTTTTTAACTGAAAATATTAAAAAAAAATAAGAAAATTGTTTGCGAGTTCAATAAGTTTTTTTACTTTTGCACTTGTAAAGGTGTATCTTTTTAATTATAAGAATGTTTAATAAATAAAGAATAAATTATGAAGAAATTTTACATGATCCTTGGCGCAGCGTTGATGATGTCTAGCGCCATATTCGCTCAGCACACAATTGATGAGTATTACCTCAGTATTACTGATGTACAGATTGATGAAGCTGGTGGTCAAGGCACAGCTACTGTTTCCCTTACAGCTGCTACAGTGTTGGCTAATGCAACATTTTATATTGAACTCCCTGATGGCATTGAGGTAGCATGGGATGATGATGCTGATGATTGGGCAGTTGCTGGAGATGCAGAACTCCTACAGGTTAAGGGTAAGACCAAGCATACTATTAATTGTGACGATGGTGCCGCTAATGGTTTCATGGTTTCTATCTATAATGATAAAGGAGAAACTGGACAGCCTTCTATTCCTTTTAATCAGGAAAGTGGTAAATTGTGTACAATCACATTCGAGGCTTCTAGCAGCGTAGCAAATGGTGAATATGATGCTAAACTTGCACATATCGATTTAGATGATGCAACTGCTCATATAAAGGATAATATGGGTTGGACAAGTAAAATTTGGCCTGATATTCCATTTAAGATTACTGTCGGCGCTCCTACTGGTATCGACAATGTAACTGTTGCTGAAGATGCAAATGCTCCTGTTTACGATCTGAATGGTCGTATGATCAATGGCAAGCCAGCTCAGAAGGGTATCTACATCCAGAATGGTAAGAAAGTTGTTATTAAGTAAGAAACTTAAGTACAATTAAATATTGAGAGGCAGGACTTTTGAGTTCTGCCTCTTTTATTGTTCAAATGAAGAAAGTATTCAGATTGTTGTTAGGCCTGCTGATAGGTGCAGGCATCGGTTTGCTCATTGGCACGGTGATAGGGATGATTGCTGGTGGATTGTCGTTTGGCGATATCTGCAAAGGCTTGGCTGCTATCGATTTGGGCGAGATGCTTCTGGTTTGCGTTGCATCATTCGTGTTTGCTTCCATTGCTGTGGTTTTGCAGATTATCTTGCACGAGGCAGGGCACCTGGTTATGGGACTCTTGACGGGCTATGGCTTTGTCTCGTTTCGCATATTCAATCTCACACTGTTGCGACAAGATGGCAAATTCCGCATCAAGCGTTTTGCCCTTGCCGGCACAGGAGGGCAGTGTCTGATGTCACCCCCCGACAAACCGCTCGCTGATATCGACACTCGTTGGTATAACCTTGGTGGTGTGATGATGAATCTGCTTACCGCTATCATATGTATTGTGTGTGCTGTGGTGTTCGATGTGAATGCTTGGGTGAGCATGTTCCTCTTCATGATGGCGTTCATTGGCATCTGTTTTGCCCTGCTCAACGGAATACCGATGAAGATGGCAGGTATTGGCAACGACGGATATAATATCCTCAACCTTGAGCGTGAACCCGACAATAAGCGCTATCTGTGCAACATGCTTGCTGTGAATGCCTTTCTCCAGAAGGGTGAGCATATCGAAGACATGCCTGCTGAATGGTTCGGTTTTGACGGAGCCATCGATTGGAGTAACGGCCTCGAGGCCAATTGGCGCATCATGTGCATCACTCGTTTGATTGCTGAACATCGTTGGCAAGAGGCTTACAATGCAATGCGCGAGGCACTTTCTTCAGGTAAAGAGATAATGAAGACGTTGCTCTTGGAGCTGAAATGCGAGATGGTGTTCACATGTTTGGTGCTTGGTAAGACAGATGAGGCACGCACATTTTTCGATGACGATGTCAGGAAGTATGCAGCAAGGTATTCATCTACCCAGAGCAGCAAGAAGCGATTGATGGCAGCGTGGAGTTTGGGGGCTGAGAATGACAGCGCAACAGCCGAGGATATACTCAGTTACATGCAGACTCATCTTGACGACTACCTGATTCGTGGCGAGGTGGATATGGATATCAGCCTTACTGAATACCTCCTCTTGCACAATGAGATGAATGCAGTAGAGAATGGCGAATGTGAAAACGCCTGACTCTCAATGTTTCATAAAAGAGCCTCTTATGTCTCATTAAAGAGCCTCTTATGTCTCATTAAAGAGCCTTTTATGTCTCGGTTAAGAGCCTTTTATGTCTCGGTTAAGAGCCTCTTTATTGCAGTTTCAAAGTCTTTTTAATCTCGCTGTCAAATTCTGATAGCGTTGCATAAAAATAAAAACTCCCTCAACGCATTGATGATTATCGTTGAGGGAGTCATTTTTTTTTATAGCATCTTAAGCCTTGGGCTTTGCTTTTGGTTTAGCTTTGGGCTTTGCTTTTGGTTTAGCTTTGGGCTTGGCTTGTTTCTTCTCTATTTTGTCGCGTAGCTTATCGCTTTCGGCTTCTATCTTCTCAATCTTTGTCTGCAGACGGTTTATCTCTTTCGTCTTGCGCTCAATCTCTTCGCCTTGATTTCGAATGGTTGTGAGCAACGAGTTCAGTTCGTCGTTGTCGATTTCTTCAGGATAGAGATCGTTCACGCGGCGCAGGAAGTCGCCGAGAATGTTCATGTAGTTAGTGAAAGCATCGAAAGGACTGCTGTATATACCGCGGTCGACCATTATTCTCGTGGGCTTTGTGGTCATGAACTGGAAGTTGTTCGATGCCTGCAGATAATCCCAGTCTTGATTTATGCGTGGGTCGTTGGCTATCCTTACTCTGTCGGCTACGCTGTAGAGTTTGTTGAATGCCTCGCGCTGCATGGGGTTACCGAGCCATGAACTGACATCGCGCTCCTCGTCTGTCCAACTCAGTGTGTCGGGCACATTTATCGGTCCTACACTCTTGCCCTTCATGAATATCTCGGTTGGTGTAGAGAATGTGATACCCTTTGTCTTTGCGCAAACCGGCAGAGCCTTTATGAATTGCAGTATTCCGCTCGACAGTGGTTGGGCGATGCCGAGGGCGGAGAGCTCCATGAATATTCCGATCACCTGTTCCTGGTCGGGGAACTTTGCGATGCGTCCGATGTAGTCGTCGGCGAAGAGCGGATAGCCTTCCCATTCACTGTTGTTGAATCGCAGCGAGATGTCGTCGCTCAGTGTGACGTCGCGCAGCAGCAGTTTCAGGTTTGGCGCCATGGCGCAGTTGTAGATGTAGTGTGGCGATTTCCATCCGAGGATGTGCTTGGCCCCCTCAGTGAGCATGCCCTTGAATCCCATTTCCGAAGCCTGGAATCCGATTTCGTCGCTGTAGATGAGCGACGAGTTGCGCAGCACCTTCGGCTCCTGTCCGAAGTATTCCTTGATTTTCTGGCACTGCCGTTTCACCTCTGCCGCAAACGACTCAGGATTTACGAGCGAAGCCAGTCCGTGGGAATACGGCTCAGCGAGAAACTCCACGCATCCTGTCTCGCCCAGTTGCTGCAAGAGTTCGATCACTTGCGGTGCATGCATCTCGAGCTGCTCCATTCCTACTCCCGAGATGGAGAACGCCACTTTGAAGTATTTGTTGCTTGCCTTTATCATGTCGAGCAGTGTCTGCAGGGCAGGCATGTACGACCGTTCGGCGATTTCTGTCACACTGCGCTCGTTCTCGTAGTCGTCGTAGTAGTAGTGGTCGGTACCGATGTCGAAGAAACGATAGCGCTTCAGGTGTGTGATCTGATGGATCTCAAAATATAAGCATATTGTTTTCATATTCTTACCTCTTTATTATTGTTCGTTTTTCCAGTTTATTTCCATCCGAGGGTGCGCTCATATAGTTCGCGAATCCACAGTCCGACTTTCTCCCAAGTGATCTGGTCGACCTCCTTCTTTCCTTCCTCTTTAAGGAATTTGAAGAGGCTGTCGTTGTGGCAGATGGAGTAGATGGCGTCGGCCATGGCGTGGATGTCCCAGTAGTCTACCTTTATGCAGTTGGTCAGTATCTCAGCACATCCGCTCTGTTTGGAGATGATGGTCGGCGTTCCGCATTGCATTGCCTCGAGAGGCGATATACCGAAGGGCTCGCTGACCGATGGCATCACGTAGACGTCGGAGTCTTTCAGGCATTCATACACCTGTTTTCCCCGCATGAATCCCGGGAAGTGGAATCGGTCGGCGATGCCTTTCTCTGCGGCGAGATAGATCATCTGGTCCATCATGTCGCCCGAGCCAGCCATGCAGAATCTGACGTTGCGCGTGCGGTGGAGCACCATGTCGGCAGCCTCCACGAAGTATTCAGGACCCTTCTGCATCGTCAGTCGTCCGAGGAATGTCACCACCTTTTCCTTTCCGGTGTGGTCGGGGCGCGGGATATCCTGCAGTTCCTTCTGCAGCGGATAGACGGCGTTGTGCACGGTGAAACATTTTCGCGGGTCCTGATGATATTGGTTTATCACCGTCTGTCGCGTCAGTTCCGATACGCACATTATGCAGTCGGCGTTGTCCATTCCGTCTTTCTCGATGCCGTACACAGTCGGGTTCACCTTTCCTCGAGAGCGGTCGAAGTCGGTGGCATGAACATGTATGCACAGCGGTTTGCCGCTCACTTGCTTGGCATGGATGCCGGCAGGGTAGGTGAGCCAGTCGTGGGCGTGGATGATGTCGAACTCCTGCTGTCGGGCCACCACGCCGGCAATAATCGAGTAGTTGTTTATCTCCTCATGCAGGTTGCTTGGGTATCCGCCGGCAAACTCCATGCATCCCAAGTCGTTCACGCCCATGTAGTTGAAGTCGCTGTATATATGGTCGCGGAGTTGATAGTATAGCTCCGGACTCATTATGTTTCCTATGCGACGGTTTACGTAGTCGTAGTCAACGTCGCGCCATGCAATCGGCACGGCATTCATTGCCAGTATGTTGGCGGCCGAGCGGTCTTCATCGCCGAAAGGATGCGGCAGACACAAGGTTATCTCCATGTCGCCCTGAGCGTGAAGTCCTTCTGTTATTCCGAAGTTGGCTGTTGCCAGTCCTCCGAACACGTGTGGGGGATATTCCCATCCGAACATTAAAACTTTCATATCTCAGTCCTCCTAATATTTATATTTTTCAAGTAGTTCGAGCGTGCGCAGTATTTCTGCCACGTTCATTGCAAACGATATCGCCCCTCTTCCGTGGAACGGCGGGTTGCCGTCGAACAGTTCGGGAATAGTACCGAGGCAATGCTGCACCATCTCGTCTTCGTATCCTACCATCTGTCTCTCTATGAAGCTCAGTCGTGTGCGCTTATATAGTTTAAGACATGCTTCCATGTAGAATCCTCCGAGCCATGGCCAAGCCGTGCCCTGATGGTATGCATAGTCGCGCTGTGTCTGCGGTCCCACGTACATGGGATTATATCCTCCGCTCTTTGGCGACAGTGAGCGCAGTCCTTTCGGTGTGAGCAGCTCGCGTGTGCAGACATCGAGAACGCTCTTCTTCTGTGCCTGATCGAGTGGTGAATAGTCGAGTGCAACGGCGAATATCATGTTCGGGCGAACGCTCCAGTCCATCATATTCCCGTCAACGTAGTCGAACAGATAGCCATATTCGTTGAGGAAAGTATCTACAAATGATTTTTTACATTTCTCTGCCAGTTGCTCCAAGTGGCGCACGTCGCGTTGGCTCTTTTCGCTTTCGGCGAGACTTGCTGTGAATCGCAAGGCATTATACCAAAGAGCATTGAACTCTACGATAAATCCTGTGCGTGGTATTACTGGGCGTCCGTTGGCTGTTGAGTTCATCCATGTTACTGCTTTGTCGCGGCCATCGGTTCTTAGTAATCCGTTTGCCTCGAGTGTCAGGTTTGGATGTTTTCCTTTTTCAATGAATTTCAGGATATCCAGCAGTAACTTTTTGTAGCGTTTTATGCATCGCTCTTTGCCGCATTCTTTTGCATATTGTTGTATTGCCCACACGGCCCACAGCATCACATCGGGCTGTTCAATTTCGGCTATCTTTGTCGTGTTAGGCTTTCCTTCCATGAATTCCCTCAGTGCACGTTCTGCCGTCTGCATCACCAGTTCGAAGTAGTCTTCCTCTTCTATCGACAGTGTCAGTCCCGGCAGCGAGATGAATGTGTCGCGGGCACGGGCCTTGAACCATGGGTAGCCTGCCAGAATGTATCGTTCATCTTTCTTTGTGCGGTTGTGGAACTGGTGGGCGGCGTTTACCAGACAGTGGAAGAAATTGTCGCGTGGCGAACGGTCGTCAACCTCAAATTTGAATAGCGACTGCAGTGTGCCTGTCTTTATTTCGCTTGTGGATGCTGCGAATACGATGCTCTCACCCTTGCTGATGTCCATCTTGAAGTATCCAGGCACGTAGAGGTCTTCGTTCGAAGCATATCCGCGTTCTTGTTCTTTCGGATATTCAATATTTCTGTACCAGTCGGGCTGGAACACAAACTCGTTGTCCTTCGAGAACTGCATATACAAGTCGGGATATCCAGCATACATGCATGTGCATATACCGCCTTCCACATTATGGTATTCGCGCGATGCCGTGGCATTCTCGTGTGTAAACTGCCGCACGCTTCTGAATGCCAGGAACGGGCGGAAGAGCAGTGTGGTGGGCGAGTGTGCCTCTTCGAGAGTGTAGCGAATGAGGATGCGGTCTTCATAATGCTGGAACACCACTTCCTTCTTTAGCACCACGCCACCCACTCGATAGATGGTTGTCGGAACCTTGTCGCAGTTGAACTCGCGGATATATTTATGCCCCTTGGGGCTGAAGTTGTTGCCCTGGTATTTGTGCAATCCCAGATTAAACTCAGCTCCATGTTGCACCACCGTCACGTCGAGCGACGATAGCAACACGTGGTTCTCGTCGTCGAGATTGGGCACAGGCACCACAAGCAGTCCGTGATACTTGCGCGTGTTGCAGTCGACAATGGTCGAACACGAATAGGCACCTCCTCTGTTCGTGCGAAGCAGTTCCCTCGGCAGTACCTCTTCCAAATTCGTCATTAACGACTTTTCAAAACGGAGATAACTCATTGTCTTTACCATTAAGTGTGTTTAGGTTTTTCTTCCTTTATATTTTTCATGCTGTTGATGTGAAAACATCAATCCGCCTTCAAAGATAGCAAAAGTAGAGGTAATAACAAAGAAAAACTACTGAAATGTTGTTTTCACTGCGACTATTTTATGCTATCATGCCCCGATATCGTTCTCCATCATGTCCATACAGCGGCTCAACGCCATGAGCAACCTCAATGTAAAGCCATATTTAACACATATGATGTACCGACAATTTGCAGGTAATCGCCTTATATGAAGAAAGATAAAAAGTCAGTGGGAAACGAAAGAAATATAGCGAACAAAAAATTCTGCTAGCAAATTTTCGAATAAAGAGGCTCTTTAATGTCAATAGAAAGGCTTTCTATCAAGAAATTTGCTAGCAAAATTTTCAAAACATAAAACAAAGATATAAAATACTACGTCAACATAAGTCCTTTAGAAGGATACATGTCACGATATATATCTATAAGTCAATGCTTAATCCAATACGTCCATCAAGCAGTGAACGGGTATGACCGTTTATTAAGATGGACATTATTCCGCATTTTGTTTACGGTATTATGAAGTTCAGCACCTCCTGTTCAACGTTTATGGTGAATGGAGTCTGTGCGTGATCAGCCACGCGTCCGTCGATGCTGAGCATAGCATGTCGCGCCTCGGTAATATGTATGTTGCGGGCACGGTATGGGTGAACGCTGCGATGATTGAGTATCTTACCCTTCACAAGCAGGTAGAAACCTCCGAAAATCTGCATTATCTTCGGTTGGTAAACAATCGACACGTCGAGCATGCCATTGTATGGTACGGCGCTGGGTGTCTGTCCGTAGCCGTGGGCATTGCCTACACACATGGTCATCACTTTATGGTCGATAGTGCTGCTGTCGATTCTGATTTTCATTGCATACTCCATACGTTGGAACAAAAGCAGCAACAATGATGCAATGAACGACAGCGCTCGCGAGCCGAGGAAATGGCGTGTGCTACGACGCAGTTGCATTATTGTAGCCACGAGCCCGATGTTCACGCAGTTGAGGAAATAGCGTCGGCACTCCTCGCCGTTCTTGTTTGTATATCTTATGCACCCCACATCTATCTTCCTTGTGCGCAATGCTTTCAGTTGCTTCACTGTGTTGGCTTCGTCGTCTTCGTGTATCCCCCAGAATCGTGCAAAGTCGTTGAGAAGTCCGTTGGGTATCACTCCGAGCGCAATCTGCTCCCTCTCTGATGCTTCTATCTGCATCAGGCAATTGACGGCATCGTTCATAGCCGAGTCGCCGCCGACGATTACTATTTTGCGGTAGCCGTTGTTGATGAACATTTTCACCAGTCGCCCCACGCTGTCGCGTGTCTCGCTCTGTACATGATCGTAGTCGATACCATTCTCGCGGAGTGCATCTTCCACTTTCTGCCACCGCTTCTTTGGGCGGAATGCTCCACTCTTCGGGCAGAATACTATTCCCCATTTCTTATTGTCCATCTTTTTATTCTTCGTTGTTTTTGTCCACGATTCTTATAATCTCATTCACTTTTTCTTCCATCGGCAGACGGCAGTCTATCCAATGAATGTGCGTCCCGCGCCGTTCCATACCGCGGAACCATGTCATCTGACGCTTCGCAAACTGATGTATTGCAATCTCCAGTTGCGTGAACATCTCGTCGTAACTGATTTTTCCAACGACATATTCGGTCACGTATTTATATTCCAATCCGTAATAAATCAGGTCGTCGGCATCTACACCACTGTTTATGATACCCTTAATCTCGTCAATCATTCCCTCGTCAAGCCTTGCCTTTAGTCGGTTGCTTATTCTCTGTCGTCGGTCTTCGCGGTTTATGTCGATACCTATTACCGTCGCCTCTACCGCAGGAAGAGTTCTTTCCTCGGTCGGATGTTCAAGGTTGTAAGTTTCAATCTCGATGGCTCTGATAGCACGCTGGCAAGTGTCAACGTCGGTTTGGTTGTGCATTGTGGAGTGATTTCTTTGCTTTAGCTCGATGAGCATGGCGGTGAGTTCATCCAACGACTTGTCGCTCAGCTTGTCGCGCAATATCTGGTTTTGTGGCACAGGCGAGAGATTGTATCCCTTCAGCACGGCTTCGATGTATAGTCCGGTGCCGCCGCAGAGAATTGCAGTCTTACCCCGTGCGGTTATATCATCGTAGGCTTTATGGAAATCCTCTTGGTACTGGAAGAGATTGTATTTCGTTCCAGGCTCGGCAATATCTATCAGGTGGTATGGTATGTTCACACCATCAATGGTATAGTCGGCAATGTCTTTTCCGGTCCCTATATCCATGCGTCGATACACTTGTCGCGAGTCGCCAGAGATAATCTCTCCTCCTATTCGCGCTGCCAAGTGTGCTGCCACCGATGTCTTGCCCGATGCAGTTGGACCGAGAATGGTTATAAGTTGTCTTCTTTCAGTCATAATGCCTGTTCGATGTGTTGTGGCTGAGACGAAAATTGTCGTGCCTTATCTTTGTGTTGATGCTTTGAGTCAGTATTCAATGCTTACCGGGCCAATGAGTCCCGAATCCCTTAATTCGCTTTTCTCACTTGGGCCGGCTATTGTCCATGTCTTCCTTTCTGCTTCAGGCAGTTTGGCATCGTATGCAAGGCGATTAAACCAAGTGCTTGTCACATCGATGGTTATCTCGTTGACGCCTTTCTTCAGTTTGTCGCCTATAGCCATCTTGTATGGTGAAGCCCATAATATTCCAGCCGGTTTGCCGTTTATCTTCACGTCGGCAATCATATCCACCTTGCCAAGGTTTAGTATGACATCTTTGCCTACCATCCCATCAGTCATGTTGAATGTTGTTTGATAGGTGACAGTACCCGAAAAAGCTTTGCCCTCATCGCTTATTTCAAGGTCTTTCCATGGGCATAGCTTCGATATTTTTATGCCCTCTGTTGGAGCTCCCCATCCCTCAGGGAATGTCAGTGTCCATTCTGCCAGATCAATGCTCTTCGATGGTATGGGCAGTTTTTTCGTTGCTTTTTTGTTGCTCTTCTCCCTAAACACGATGAATATGTTTTCAGCTTTCACAAGATCGAGATCAACCTTTTGGTATTCGCCTTCGGTTGTTGTTTGCAATGCCGATGTCTTTCCTGACACAGCATCCCATGCTTCTGCCATCCCTTGTGCCTTCAGCAATAGTGTTCCATGAAACTCTCCACCTACGGGAGCTGTAATGTAGAACCAATGTGCGCCGTCGGTCTTGCGCTCTGTCCACATCACCTCACCACCGTTAGCAATAAGGTGAGGTTTCATCCCGAATGCTTCTAAAGTCTCGTCGAGGGTCATCCCGCTGGCAATGCATCCTTTCTTCATACGGGTAACTCCATTGTTGCCATTCCATATACTCTTCACCTGATTATCGAAAAGTTCCTCCGCTTCGCTGCCTCCTCGTAATGTGGCTATTGATTTCGGAGCCTCTGACATTACCTTAGCACCAGCCTCAATCAGTTCGCGCAACTTAGTCAGCGTTTCAGGCAGCATACGTTCATTCTCAGGAATCCACAACATGTCGTATTCTATCCCTTCCTCTGTGCGCAGTTTGCCATCGACCACACTCAGTCTGTGGAGTAGCACGTCGGTGTTGCAGTAGTCGTATTTGTATCCCGATGGGAAGCAAACCTTTTCCTTAGGTCTGTGCAGTATCTCGTCGCCGATATACCACAGCACGCTCATCACTGGCAGTCCACGCTCCAGCATATAGCTTGTTCGGGCCAGATATCGTGTCAGCTGTGGCATATATTTCCACCATGTCTGCCCTCGTAGGAATGGCGTGCCGATTCTGTTACCGAAACTTGTGCCAGGTGGCAGGAATCCGATCTGCGGGTTGTGAGTGTAGGTGTGGAAAACGTTATGCGTCACACCTGATGTCATATTCAGGTTTGCCACTTCTTTCAGCATCTCCCAATGCTCGTCCCACGACAGGTTGAAGCTGGTGAAACTCTCTGCTGCTACGCGTCGTTTGCCATAGATATGTGCTGCCGAAGCTGTCGGCTTGATGGCTTTGAAATCGATATCGCCGACATATCCCTTCGTTATTGGATGCCAGAATTCGCACATGGGCACATCGGCATATTTATAATACTCCAACGGGTCCATTGCCACTACATCGCTGCCTGCTGTCTCATACTGAACGTCGAGTCCCTGTTCGTGTGCAAGGTCTGTCATACGCTTGAAGAAATTCTCGTTGTAGAGACCTGAAATGGTGCGACGCCAGTCGGTAAGGAAGCGCCTTGTCGTCTCCTGACTGCCCATAACGTATCCTGCAAGTGCTGGCATCCATGAGCGCAGAGCGTATCCCGAACGACCTTCGAATTCGCTTTCCATATTTTTAGTCCACGATTGATTAACGCATTCCCAACTGTCCATCAGCATTCCACTGGCCAAGCCTTCCATAGGGCCACGTTGCAATCGTCCCACATAATTGTTGAATTGTACATCGGCACCGTTTGTGTCGAATTTGTTACATTCCCATCCTGTTGCTTCCTTTGGCGCAGGTCCGTTTTGCCTTCCGGAGTTCACGTGTCCGAAACGTAACACTGTCCACGAACCCTTGCCCTCGGGTGCTGTCCATCGCAGATGTCCATCAGCAGTCATCGATGATGTTATGTCGCGTACATTATTTATATTTATGTAAGTCTCGGGCGATTGTTTAACATTCTCTGCTGAACTCTCTTTTGCGCGTAGTGTGATACCCATTTTGCCTTGCCAGTCGTTCATACGGGCATCAGAGTACAGACGCACGAACGTCAACCAGAGATCGTGCTTGTTGCTTATAGTCAGTTCGAAGTTGTTGGCGTCTATCTCATCAACGGCGAGGTCAATGGGACAGTAGTCCTGCCAGTTTGCCATAGGTATCGCCGTACGCAATACCGTTTTGCGACTGCCATCAGGCATGAGAGCATCCAGACACACCTCAACACCCGGGTCGTAAACCCATGTAAGGTTCATCTTGCTTATGTTCGAAAGTTGCAAAGTGCGTATCTTCTCGCCTTTTTTCGTTTTGAATCTGACGCTGTGTATTCCTCCCTCTTTTGCAAAGACATCTTCTTTGTTTTCACCTTTCAACAGACTTGTCCACTCCTTCGTGTTCGATGTCACGTCTGTAAGTTCCATCTGTTTTCCGGTATTACCCAATGGGGTAGGGAATGCCATCACGCATATATCGCGATAGTCGCGCCATTCTTCGCTTGAAGGAGCTCCCTTCTCCAACACTTTGTCGATGGTCTTTCCCTCCTCCACGTCGATGCGGCTACACACTAAGTCGCGCATAGCATTCTCGGGTGTTATCCATGGTCCACCTGCCATTGCCCATCCCGGGCATGTCTGTATAGTCAGTCTAAGGTCGAGACTCCGTGCTTTGTGAGCCATATATCCCACTATGTCGTCCCATTCCTTCGACAATGGCACAATCGGATTATTCACTTTTGGCCATCTGTCTCCAAAACTACCGTGAAACCATTGAATACCAGCGATACCTGCACTACTGATAGCCTCGAGGTCAGCATCAATACCCTCGCGCGAAATGTTGTCACGGATGAAGTGAAACCACGTTTCGGGCCAAAAAACCTTTGGTGGTGTAAGGAAATTCCTTTCATCTTGTGTTCCGAACTTTGCATCGAGTAACTCTTTGCTAGGCTGTATCTCCGCTATCTGTGCCATTGCATTTACGAGCAATGCAGACGCTATGATGGTTATTGTCAGTCGTTTTAACATGTGTATATATAATAAGGTGTAGTTATTTTCTTGCAAAGATAATGAAAGCCGAAGACAGTACAAAAAGAAAAACAAGTTTTTTATTTTTATTGTTGGGGCGTATTTTGTCTTTTTCCTTAAGAACAAAAACAAAGGCTATGGTAAATGTAAAAAGTAGAAAGAATTTTTTGTTTTAGTCTTAACTTGCACTAACTTTTACAATATAAAAATGAAGAAGTTAGGCTACGCCTCGGTAAAAAAAAGAACAAAATCTTTTGTTTTACACTCGGCTTGCACTAACTTTTACAATATAAAAATGAAGAAGTTAGGCTACGCCTCGGTAAAAAAAAGAACGAAATCTTTTGTTTTTACACTCGGCTTGCACTAACTTTGTCATCTGTAAGCGTAATGTGTGGATTTAACTGCAAAAGTATAACTGAAATATAAAACTTTAAATGCAACTATAATTATGGACTTTATTGCCAGCATGGAAATTTTACAGCGAGTGAAGAAAACAGTTGCTGTTTTGCTTTTCTTACTCCTGTCATGTGCTCCGTCGTGTGTCATGGCACAGGGATGGACAAACCCGATGGTGTTGCCTGGTCTTGAGAACAGAAGCCTTGGCGATCCGTACATAATGAAATACAGGGGATACTATTATCTCTACGTCAGTGCCGGCGATAGGAATATCTACTGTTGGCGGTCGAAGGATTTGATGGAATGGTCGTCATCGTATATCTGCGGCACTGATGAGACAACTGCAGTTGCTTATGCTCCTGAGGTGATTTATTGGAATGGCAAGTTCTATATGTGTACATCGCCCCGTGGCAGTGGTCACTACCTGCTGACAAGTGACAGTCCGCTAGGGCCATTCGTACATAAAACGGGCAACTTGGGGCGCGACATCGATGGCTCGATGTTTGTCGACGATGATGGCAAGTGGTATTTCTATCACGCCAACAATGGTGGCATACGAGGATGCGACATGCCTACCCATCTCTCTTTCGGTAACGATGTCGACTTGGGTTGCTGCATGTCGGGACAATGGACTGAAGGACCATGTGTGTTCAAACGCAATGGGTTGTACTATCTGCTCTACACCGGCAACCATGTGTGGACCAATGGATATCGCATCGATTATGCTGTCAGTAATAGCGGACCGCTGTCAGGGTTCCATCCACAGAGTGATCAGAATCCGATACTTATCGACACGGAGACACCCACTCATAAGGCTTTGGGACATGGTACGGCTTTCGTTGGGCCTGATCTCGACACCTATTTCTTCTGCTATCATAACCTGCAGGACAATAAGTCGCGTCGACTGTTGAACTTTGAGCGTATAGGATGGAATGGTGACAAACTGATGATGACTGGTCCTACCGATTGGGAACAGGATCGTCCCCTTGTCGCTACCAACGACTATTTCGAGCGCACTGCGATTGGCGACGAGTGGACAATGGTTGCCGATGGTGGTGAGTGGACTATAGTCGACGAAGATCATCTGAGTCAAACAGTTATTGAAGGCGGTGCTCATACAGCAATATTCAATCCGTGTTCTTACGACAGCTACACGGCTGAGTTTACGCTGAAGGCGGTGAGCGAGGAAGGCGCGTGTGGGGCAATCTTCTCTTATCAAGATGCCGACAACTACTGCGAGGCACTTGTCAATGTCGCCGACAAGAAGTTTGTCGTCAATGTCTATGCGGATGGTTCTTTGAAGACAACCGAGTCGTATGCCCTTCCCAGCGATTTCGCACCAGAGTGTTGGCATGCTATCCGCGTAGAGAAGAGTGGAGCTACTGCACGACTTTATATCGATGGCATGCGCAAGACTCAACTTACGATATCAACAGCAAGCGGACAGATAGGTTATGTCACCCAATCTTGTGCCGCCGATTTCGGATATATAGCCATCAGCCCTTATGTCGACGGCAATGCTATCTTAGATGTCAGTCTGCCGGTACCAGGTATTATTGCTCCAAATCTTTGTGTGGAGAAGAGCGACGATGTAGAAGTGGCTACCATCTCGTTCAGTTCTTCGGGAGTGACAACGTATATGAAGTGCGATGCGGGTAGCGTAATGAAGTATAATGTCAATGTGCAGCGTGATAACGTCTACAACATCGGACTGCGTTATCGTGCTACAAAGTTGATGCATATCCGTGTACTTATCGACGGCGAGCCCGTGGCCGACAATGTGGAGTTGCCAGTTGCAAGATCAGCAAGGACATTTACGATTAAAGATGTCCCGATGCCTGCGGGACACCATCAGCTGACGTTCGAGGATATCGACGGTGCGATGTACGTTTATGAATTTAATATTAAGCGCGGTGTGAAAAATCCGCATGTCATGTCTGATGATTTCGAAAACTGGTTCAGCCCGGAGTGGGGCTATAAAGAAGGCAATTGGACTATTGTCGACGGCTGGCTTGAGTCGACGGGCAAATATGGCAAGATGCTGATGGGTGGTTTCGATGATATTCATCTGACCGACTACACCGTGGAGTGCGACATATCATATCCGACCGGTGCCATGAATGCCGGTCTGCTAGTCCGCACTACCAATGCCTCCACTGGCGGAGCCGACGACAACCCCGTGCTCGGCACCGATTTCCTACAAGGATATTTCTTCCTGGCGGGCACTACATCTGTCGCTCTCGGCAAACAGAACTATAGTTGGCAGACACTTGCATCTGCAAGCAAGACAGTATCGCCCAATGAGACGCATCACATGAAGGTAGAGGTCGAGGGAGCCACCATCCGCTGCTATCTCGACGATATGGATAAGCCGCTCATTAACTACACCGACACTAAACCCTTTATCACCGGGCGTGCCGGTCTGCGTGCCCACGACTCCAGCGTGAGGTTCGACAACTTCGTAGTCACCCCTAAGGCAAAAGAGGAGACGGGCATTGCGCCTGTGCTCCATGATGGCAGCGCAACAGGGGCATCATCGCCACGCTATTATAATCTCGGCGGGCAGGAGGTGTCGACGGCAGACAATCTGCCTCATGGCATATACATCGTCACATCCGACGGCAAAACACGCAAAGTAGTACGATGAGATTGCTACAGGGGTTGATAAGAAGTGCTATCTTTGCAACATTAATAGCAGTTTAGATAAATACATCTGTAACAATAACATTAAAGATTATCCCTTATTGAAACATTATACATGTCCATTGTCTTTTGACAGTGGACATTTTTTATGGATAAATGCATTGATTAGGTATGCAATGAACAAAAGATAAAAAGATATGCGTAATCTTCTACAAAAAATTTTGCTAGCGAAATTTCAATTAAATGGGCACTTTAATGGCAATAAAGAGGCTCTTTATTAAGAATTTTGCTAGCAAAATTTTTTATATACTATAATCTCTACTGAAAATAGTTAGTCGGTTTCCTTGTAATCGAAATAGGTGAAGTCGGCGGAGTTGTTGCCTTCGGCGTATAATCCGATGGTTACTCCTGTGAATCCGCCAACCACTTCGCTGCTCAAAAGTAAGCAACTATGCTCGGCAAGGGTGATGAATTCGCCACCGTTTAGTGAGTATTTGAAGTGGTAATTGTTGCCGTCGCTGGTTATACGAAGCCTTATCTTATCGTTTTGTCCGGCTTTGACTGTAGTTATCCCCGAAAGGCTTCTTACCTTATATTTCATCACCACTTCCATCTCGCTATCCATTTGTCTTATTGCTGCAATCTCATAATGTCCGTTCTCGTTTTGGAAAACTGATAATCCTGCCTCGCATCCATTGCCGATGTCTGCTGCGTCGAGTTCTGTCTCCACGCATATTTTCTCACTTTCCTGCCGCCGTCCGATGAATGTTGGTTGCTTGTTTTCCGACAATGTTCCGTGTGGAATGAGGCGAAGTCGATTGTTGAAGAATTGATAGTTGCTTGTGATAGGGTTCTGTATGAATACCCACTCTGGTGCCATCCTGCTTGTCTCAAATGTGGTATGGCTTTTGGGCCCTGGCATTTCAACGGTGGGCAGCAGTTTCGCATCGATTGTGTTTTCTATGGGTTTGCCGCCATTAATTATTGGCCACCCATCTTCGTTCCATTCAACGGGAGCTAAACAAGTCTCGCGTCCCAGATGATGATAGTCGCCTCCGAAGCGTCGGTAGCCGAGGAATACTATCCACCAACTTCCGTCCTCTGCCTCGACAAAATCGCCGTGACCGGTGCCCTGAATCTGGCTATACTGTCCTTCACGTCTGCAGTTGGTAAGTATCGGGTTCTGGGGGTTAGTCTCGTATGGTCCGTAGATTTCGTGGCTACGGGCAATTGTCAGCATGTGGGGCAATTCGGTACCACCCTCACTGATGAGCAGGTAGTACCATCCGTCTTTCTTGTATATGTGTGGCCCTTCGGGGTATCTGCCTCCTGTGCCTCGCCATAGCTCACGACTGGGAGTGATTTGCTCACCGGTAGCAGGGTTTATCTCGCAGAGCGTTATCACCCCGTCGGGATTCGATACCATGTAGCACTTGCCGTCGTCGAACAATAGCGAGGGGTCTATCCCAGCCTGTTTCAGCCATATCGGCTCGCTCCAAGGGCCGCGGGGGTTGGTTGCCGTCACCATGAAATTCCAACCATGACTCACGTTGGTGGTAATCATATAGTACACCCCGTTGTGATAGCGTATTGTCGGAGCAAAGATTCCCCCTCCCGACGATGCTCCCTCCAACGGCAGTTGGCTTTCGCGATCGAGCACATTGCCTATCTGTTGCCAGTTTATCAAGTCTTTGGAATGATAGATGGGTACTCCTGGGAAATACTGAAATGACGAGTTGACCAGATAGAAATCGCTTCCCACGCGACATACGCTCGGATCGGGATGAAATCCTCCGATGACAGGATTCCGAAGTTGTGAGGAGGCATCAAGCGAGATGAATGCCAACAATGCTATGATTGAAAAAGTGATACTTTTCTTGTCCATATTGAGAGGATTGCTTTTTTGGTTTTTTATTGAAGTGGATTGCTTACGTCGCCGGCAATCAGTCTTCAACGTTTATTTTCAATTCTTTGTCTTTCACTCGGATGATGTATTCTCCACTTTCAACGAAGTGATTTCCGTCGCTGTCGATGAATCCGAGGTCTCTGAGTGGTTCTATCTCGAATTTGAAAGTCTGCTTTTCACCAGCTTTCAGCATTCTCTTTTCGAAGAATCGCAATTCCTTTGTCGGACGTGTGATTTTGCATACCTGATCGGTTACGTACCAATGCACCACCTCGGCACCGTCGCGGTCACTGCTATTGGTAACATCAACCTCGACAGTCAGTTTGCCATCGCGCTTCATCGTTGTTGTCGAGGCACGGAGATCGCTGTATTCGAATGTTGAATAACTGAGCCCATGTCCGAATTCGAAGAGTGGGGTAGTAGGTATATCCTCATACTTACCCTGTGCTGGTCGTGCACCAGCACGCTGATTATAGTAGATTGGCATCTGCCCGCTGCTGTAAGGGAATGTCAGTGGCAGCTTTCCCGAAGGATTTACCCTTCCAGAGAGCACTCCCGCGATAGGACTTCCTGCGCAGATGCCAGGATGCCACATCTCCACTATTGCGTCGCACATCGGCTCAAGTGGCCCAAGTTCAACTGCTCTTCCACTGGCAAGCACAAGCACTATCGGTTTACCCGTCTTGTGAAGTTCCTTCAATAATCCTATTTGCATCTGCGGCAATGCTATTGTTGAACGAATAGCATCCTCTCCAGTGAACCACTTACTCTCGCCGAGGAAAAGCACTACTACGTCCGACCGTCGAGCCATGCTTACTGCCTCTGCATATTCGTTATTGTAGCCTTCAACCCTCCACATCGGTGGCACAGTGTCGATCAGACAGCCACGCGAATAGTTGAGGGTGGCTTTGCCTGCAAACTCCTTCTCAAGTCCTTGCCATATCGTTTCCACATTTTCGGGCATTCCATGTGCTTTCCAACACCCGAGTACATCGTAGTCGTTCTTCACCATAGGCCCTACGATGGCAATGTTTTTCTGCTTTAGTGGCAGTATGTCGTTCTTGTTTTTGAGCAATACTATTACTTCCTCCGCCAACTTCTCAGCCAAAGCCTTGCTCTCTGGAAGCAGGAACCGCTCCTCTTCGGTGGTTTCAGGGATATACGGATTCTCGAAAAGTCCTTTCTCGAATTTCACCCTAAGGATTCTCTTCACCGCCTCGTCGATTTTCTTTTCAGAGATTTTCTTTTCCTCAACAAGTTTTTTCAGGAATTTCCCATAGCAATCAGAACACATATCCATCTCCAATCCTGCATCGAATGCCTTCTGTGCAGCATCAATGCTGTCGGCAGCTGCACCTTGTGCTATCAGTTGTCCGATGGCACCCCAGTCAGATACAACATATCCTTTGTGCTCCCATTTCTCCTTGAGAATCTCTGTAAGCATGTAATGACTCATGGTGACGGGCGTGCCTGAGAGGTTTGTGAATGCGCTCATTACTGTTGTCGCTCCAGCCTTTACCGCTGCCTCGTAGGGTGGGAGGTAGGTGTCCCAAAGCGTCTGCCTCGACACCTCAGTATATCCGTAGTCGCGTCCGCCGTCGCATGCACCGTAGCCGGCATAATGCTTCAGCGTTGCCACCACTTTGCCCTCTTTCTTCATGTCGTCGCCCTGATATCCTTTCACTGCTGCAACAGCAAAGCGTGCCGTTGTGTACGGGTCTTCTCCATATCCTTCAGCAATGCGTCCCCAACGCCCGTCGCGCGCAATGTCGATCATCGGTGAGAATACCCAATCGATGCCCGCCAGCCATGCCTCGCGTGCAGCTATCGAGCAAGCCTCAGTGACCAAGTCGGTGTTCCACGATGCTGCTTGTGCCAAAGGGATGGGGAATGTTGTGCGGAAACCATGTATCACGTCGTATGCGAAAATGATGGGAATGCCTAGGCGTGTTTCCTCCATCGCTTTTCGTTGCAACGTGTTTCGTAATGTGGGATCCTCATTGTGATAAATCACCGAGCCGATGCCTGGAGGCAGTTGCTTCGTTATCTCGTTGATGTTGTTCGGGTTGTCTATTTTACCCGCCGAATATTGGTTCAGTTGCAGTATCTTCTCGTCGAGTGTCATACGTTTTATCAGGTCGTTCACTCGCTTATCAACGCTCAGTTCAGGATTTTTGTATGCTGGCTGCCCGTTTCCCAACTTGCACGAAACCATCATGCCCACGCCAATCAATACTGCCGAAAGAAATAAACATGTCTTTTTCATCTTTGTATTTTCAGTTAATGTTTCCACAAAATTAGTAAAAACCTTTCAACCGACCAAAACAACACACCATGTTTTGTTGAATAAAAAGGCACTTTAATGCGACTTAACGAGTACTTTAATGAAGTTAACCTGAATTGCATTTAAAAGAAATGTGCTCCTGCCTCGCCTCGTTGCATCGCTAACTGCTTTTAATTCAGTCGATAACAACTGAAATGCTTGCTCTGATTGGCACTTTCAAGCATGCTCGAAGAACGACGAAAGTTTAAATTTCTTTAAAAAAATTTGGTTGTAAAAATAAAAATATATACTTTTGTCACCGATAATAGCATTATTAACGTAAATTTTAAACAAAAAAAGAGGAATTGCCTATCGAGAAAACATTTACTTAAAGAACAAAATGATTTAAGAAAATGAATGATTTGACTAAGCTTACCGACGAGCAGTTGGCAATGCTTTACATCGATGGGAACAATCGCGCGTTTGACTTGTTATTATCGCGCAATCAGTCACGTCTTTTCTCCTACATCATCTTCGTTGTGAAGGATCGTGATGTGGCTGAAGATATATTCCAAGAGACTTTCGTGAAAGTGATTACCCGCCTTCAGCAGGGTCGTTATGTGCCTTCAGGCAAGTTTGCGGCTTGGCTGATGAAGATTAGTCACAATGTGATAATGGATTGGTATCGTGAGCAGCGCTCGGAGAAGGTTGTCGATGCCAGTGACAATGGCGACCTCTCGCGTTTTGCTGGCGACGAAGAGCTCGACACGTTTATCGAGCAGGACTTCGTGAACAACCAGATTTATAGCGACGTGCGCCACATGATGGAAATGCTCCCTGCCGTTCAGCGCGAGGTGGTGTTCATGCGTTACTATCAGCAGTTGTCGTTCAAGGAGATTGCCGAGTGCACGGGTGTGAGCATCAACACGGCATTGGGACGCATGCGTTATGCTATTCTCAATATGCGAAGAATGGCGAAGACTCACGACGTGGCGTTACAACTGGTGTAGAGGGAGCGAAACGGCATTAACTTCAGTATTAGCCATAATCGCATCGAACAGGTTTGGTATACCTTGTTTTATTTAACATAAATATATGAGTTATGAGAACTAATAATTTGAAATATCTCATTGCCGTTGCCGGTATTGCTCTGGCAACGGTTTTTAGTGCCTCAGCGCAAGATGTCAGTATAAAGAGAGGAATGGATCGCTCACGTTTGAACATCGGTGCCTATCACTTGCAGCCCTATGCCTCGACTGAGGCTCATGTGAAGGATGTTGCTGATTGCGGAATCGACTTCATGTTGTGCATTCGTACCGATTATAAGTTGCTCGATTTGTTTCAGAAGTACAATGTCGGTGCGGTGCTCAATAAAGTGGTACCCGGATGGTGGGGTGGTGACGGTAGCAATGCCGGAAAGATGAAGACGAAGAATCCTCTGACGGCTTACGATCGTTCAGCAAGGAGATTCAAAGATCATCCTGCTGTATGGGGTATAGATATCGGCGATGAGCCTTCGGCACTCGATTTCCCCCACTATGGGCAGGTGTATGAGCATGCGCAAAAGCTGTTCCCTGACAAGATGATTTATCTTAATCTTTATCCCAATTATGCATCGGTGGCGGAGAACAACGCCGAGCAAACGAAGAGCCAATTGGGCACGAAGACATATCAGGAGTATATCGACGAATATTGCAAGTATGTACCAGCCGATTATCTCTGTTATGATTATTACCTCTATGCCGTCAGTGTGCCTCGTGCCTACGAGAACCTGCGCATTGTATCGGACGCTTGTCGTCGCACTAACCGTAGCATGTGGATAGTTTTGCAGGTGAACTCTAACAAAGAGAATGTGTGGACAAGTGAGAACGAACTCCGTTTTCAGGCGTACACTGCGATGGCTTTCGGTGCGGAGAATATCATTTGGGCTTGCTACACCGAGGGTTGGTGGCATAATCAGGTGGTTGACAAGAACGGCAATAAGACGGAGCAGTATGATAAACTTAAGAGGGTGAATGCCGAGATTCATCGCCTTGGTGAGCCTTATATGAAATACAGGAATGTCTCGACGGTTTTTGTAGGCTTCGATGGTACTGAGTGGCTGAAGAATGTGAACCAGAAATCGGTGAGAGGATTCAACGGAGGTGCTTTCTCGGGTGTCTCAGCTGTTGGCGACCAGCCTTTGGTGGTTGGGCATATGGTAAAACGCGATGGTAGCAGAGGTGAGGCATTGTTCATTTGTCTTGCTGACGATCCTTACGACGAGGATACCAAGACGCAGACTATAGTATTTAGAACCAATGGCAAGAAGGTGAAGGCTATCGGCAATAAAGGGAATGTGAAACTGAAATGGAACAAGAAAGGTTTCTACACCATGAAGATGAAGTCGAACGATGGCGTGCTTATCGAAACTATTGAATGATTCTCTTCGTTGACGTGACCTTAGAGATAAAAAATATCCAGAATGTTGTTAAAGCACTCTGGATATTTTCTTTTTCTTTTGTTGAGTGTTATCGACTCAGTTCTTTAAGGCTTTCAATAGTGGCTATGGGGTTTTCTGACTTGAACACATAGCTTCCGCTTACGAGCACGTCAACTCCAGCTTTTACTAGTCGTGGAGCTGTCTCGCCCTGTACACCTCCGTCCACTTCGATAAGCACTTCCTTTCCCGTTGCGTCGATCATTTGTCTGAGAGCCTTCACCTTGTCGATGGTGTGCTCGATGAATTTCTGTCCTCCGAAACCAGGGTTTACACTCATGAGCAACACCATGTCGACATCGCCGATGATGTCTTCGAGTGTATTGACAGGTGTAGAGGGATTCAGCGCCACTCCTGCTTTCATTCCTGCGGCATGTATTGCTGCTACCGTGCGGTGAAGATGCACGCATGCCTCTTGGTGCACGGTCATCATCATTGCCCCTGCATCTGCCGTTTGCTCGATATATCGCTCAGGTTGCACAATCATCAAATGCACGTCGAGAGGCTTCTCGCAGATAGCCTTCACTGCTTTGATGACGGGGAATCCGAACGAGATGTTTGGCACGAAGCAACCATCCATCACGTCCATGTGGAGCCAGTCAGCACAACTGCGGTTTATCATGTCCACTTCGTCGTGAAGTCGGCAGAAGTCGGCGGCAAGCATCGATGGGGATACTAGTGTACTCATAGCGCGCGTCGTTGGGCATCAGTTCAAGCAATAGCTTTGCACGATGCCTGTGTTTCTTACCGTACGATAGGTGTAAGCTATCTGGCGAATGATGTTAAGAGTGGTTTGGGATGGGGATAATTCTTCTTGAGTAAAATGTTGCATAGGCAAATATTTTTAGGGTTGTTACACTTATATAACGAACAAGTGCTCACATTATTATATAATATATAAAAAATTTTTTATTGTTGAAAAAACAAAAATAAGTTGCTCGTTTCAGATGAATCATGTAACTTCGCAGAATGAAATGCGGAAGATACTATTAAGAACAAGATGTACGACTCACGATATGATTTAGAATCCGTTCGCTCATCCCTACAGTTGGGCGATGATGTGATGCTCTTCGACTTTCGTCCCGAGAGCCCTCAGTATGTGAAGATGATAGGTTCGCGCGCGGGTTTTCTTCCCGATTATAGCGAGGAGCGCTACAACGGCATAAAGTCGGGTAAGCAAGTATCTGTCGGCGATGGTCGACACATGAGGCGTGCAGGGATTTTTGCCGATGAAATGCCTCAAACAATAGTGACGGGCGTGTATAACTTCTCGCTCGACATCATCATCCTTTGCGGTGGCGAGAGTGAGGTGATGATCGACAACTTGCGCCGCACACTCGTGCCTGACATCGTTGAGCGGATAGAAATATTGAGTCTCGATGTTTAACACTTAACATTTTAATTATAACGTGACACTTAAAGAATATTTATCCCAGCCAGGTACATTCCCTGATCATTGCGGTATCGAGTTCACACTCGTAGAAGAGGGCCACGCCATTGCTTACATGACGGTGAAGGAGGCTCACATCAATGCCGTGGGGCTCTGTCATGGCGGTGCGCTTTTCACGCTTTGTGACCAGACAATGGCCGCGGCGCTCAATAGTCATTGCACCGTTGCCCTGACCATACAGAGTTCTATCACTTATCATCAGCCGGCACATCTCGGTGAGACACTAAAGGCAGAGGCCTTCGAGGCGTTTCATCATCATAAGATTCCCGCCGGTGAGGTGCGCGTTTATGGAGAGGATGGGCGTCTGGTGTGCTCAATGACGGGCATCAGCTATCACAAGCGAGAGCAGATAGAGTGCGAGGGGCTGATGTGAACGGAGGAACAGATTAACATATTAACGGATTAACCATCCCCATTGGGGGAACAGGGGACTCCGATTGACGTAAACAAAAGTGGTTGACATGGATAATGAGATAACAGGGGACAGCTGCCCGTGGTATGCCGCCAAGCTTTATTCTGGAGCACAGAGCGAACTCGAGGAGTTCCTGACCGGTCAGGGGCTCGAGTGTTTCATACCACGTGAGTATGTTACTACTGTCGATGCCGACGGGCATCGTCATACTAAGCTCAAACCCGTGGTGCGCAACCTGCTCTTCGTGAAGAAGTCACTCCCCGAACCCGATATGCGTAAGGTGATACAATCCTCACCACGACCTATGTATATCTTCCGCAAGAGCACAGGTTCGACGGAATACTACGAGATACCCTCCGTGCAGATGGAAGAGTTTCGCGCCATGTGCAACCCTGACATTCTCATGCGCAAATATATCAGCGAGGAGGAAGCACATCTGAAGGCAGGCACCCCCGTCGAGGTATTTGCCGGACCGCTCAAGGGCCTCACGGGGAAGCTCGTGCGTAGCAACAAACAATACTTCCTTCTCAAGGAAGTGCCCGGCATGGGAGTGATGCTTAAGGTCACCCGCTGGTGCTGCCGCGCAATAGAAGAATAAAACAAAGCCGGTAACATAGTTTTATTGCAGTTATCGAATACTCATTATAATATAAATATAAACACGAAGCCAGAGGAGTTAATCTCTTCTGGCTTCGTGTTGTTTTTGAAGAATACGTTATATCTCTATTAGAACTCCGAGGTGAAGTGGAAGTGAATATGCTCGAAATCTTCTTGTGCCATTGAGAGCACGTAGGCGGAGTCGGCGAGGAATACGTCGCGGCCCTCGCGGTCTTTAGCCATATACTGATATTTGCGCTTCTTGAAACTGTCGAGTTCCTTATCGTCGTCGGCTTCTATCCAACAGGCTTTGTAGAGTCGCACGGGCTCCCAGCGACAACGGGCGTTGTACTCGTTTTCGAGACGGTATTGTATCACTTCGAATTGCAGTTGTCCCACGGTACCTATTATCTTTCTTCCGTTAAATTGGTTGACAAACAGCTGTGCCACACCCTCGTCCATGAGTTGGTTGATGCCTTTCTCAAGCTGTTTCGAGCGCATGGGGTCGTCGTTTTCAATGTATTTGAACATCTCGGGCGAGAATGATGGCAACCCTCTGAAATGAAGTTGCTCGCCTTCGGTTAGTGTGTCGCCGATTTTGAACGTGCCGTTGTCGGGCAGTCCTACGATGTCGCCAGGCCAAGCCTCGTCGATGGTACTCTTGCGTTGTGCCATGAATTGCGTGGCTGCCGAGAAACGGATGGTCTTGCCTTGGCGCACGTGGAGATAGGGCATGTTACGTTGAAAACGTCCGCTACACACTTTGCAGAAGGCGATACATGAGCGGTGGTTGGGGTCGATGTTAGCCGTGATCTTGAATATGAATCCAGTGAACTTCGGTTCCTCAGGATCAACCATGCGCTCTTCGGCTTTTGTCGGACGTGGCGAGGGTGCTATCTCTACGAAGCAATCGAGCAACTCCTGAACGCCGAAGTTGTTCAATGCGGAGCCGAAGAAGACGGGTGCTACCTCTGCGCTGCGGTAGGTGTCGACGTCGAAATCGGGATACACTCCGCTCACCAGTTCAAGGTCGTCGCGAAGCTGAGCGGCATCTGCCTCGCCGACGTTGGCTTCGAGGTCGGGGCTCTCGATGTCGATTTCGATCTTCTCTGTCACCCTTTGCTTGTTTGGCGTGAAGAGATTGAGCTTTTGCTCGTATATATTGTAAACGCCTTTGAATTTTGCTCCTTGATTTATAGGCCATGAGAGCGGGCGCACCTTTATTTGCAATTCGTGCTCAAGTTCGTCGAGGAGGTCGAAAGGGTCGCGTCCTTCGCGGTCCATCTTGTTGATGAAAATGATTACGGGTGTGTTTCTCATTCGACACACTTCCATCAGTTTGCGCGTTTGTGTCTCCACGCCTTTTGCACCATCAACAACTATTATCGCTGAGTCGACGGCTGTTAAAGTGCGATATGTGTCTTCAGCGAAATCTTGGTGTCCGGGAGTGTCGAGAATGTTCACTTTGTACTCTACGTCGGAGCCTTCAGGAGTGTAGTCGAACTCCATCACTGATGTCGATACTGAGATGCCACGCTGTTTCTCAATGTCCATCCAGTCGCTCGTTGCCGTCTTGCGTATTTTATTGCTTTTCACTGCTCCGGCCACTTGTATCTGTCCTCCGAAGAGCAGGAACTTCTCGGTAAGGGTTGTCTTTCCTGCATCGGGGTGCGATATAATGGCGAAGGTGCGTCGGCGTTCAATTTCCTGATTCATTATAATGGATAATTGACAAATTTTATAATAATGATATGATTCCTGTTGAAGTTATTCTGCTAACTTGCCTATGCACTCTTTAAGCGATGTTTCCCAATAGGGTATGTCGAGTTTATACGTCTGTTTTATCTTCGTCTTGTCGAGCACACTGTATGCAGGGCGTGTGGCAGGAGTGGGGTAGTCGGCGGTGTGAATAGGGCTTACCTTGCATGTGGTGATGCCTGCTATGCGATGAATGGCTTTTGTGAAGTCATACCAGCTTGCCACTCCCTCGTTGGTAAAATGATATATACCCGGTTCGATGCCTCTTTCTATAGCCGTCATTATGGCCAGAGCAAGGTCGCGGGCGTATGTTGGTGAGCCTATCTGGTCGAACACCACTCCGAGCGTGTCTCTCTCTCCCCCCAGGCGAATCATTGTCTTCACGAAGTTGTTGCCAAAAGTGGAGTAGAGCCATGCAGTGCGGATTACCATAGAGCGTTTGCATAGTTTCAATACATTAAACTCTCCGACGAGTTTTGTCTTTCCATATACGCTTGTGGGACATGTGTCGTCATTCTCTGTATATGGCGTATGTGCTGTTCCGTCAAACACATAGTCGGTAGAGACTTGCACCATCCATCCCTTGCGGGCTTCTATTGCCTCTGCAAGGAAAGCAGGAGCCTCTGCATTGAGTTTTTGGCAGAATTCTTCGTTGCTTTCGGCTTTGTCGACAGCGGTAAATGCCGCACAGTTAACAATACCGTCGATGGCATTCTCTTCAACAAAAAGCTTTATTGCCTCGCGGTTGGTGATGTCAAGCTCAGCCACGTCGGTGTTAAACCATCTATGTTCTTTCTTTTCGGCTTGAAGCAACTGCATCTCGTTGCCCAACTGTCCGTTGCATCCGGTGATAAGTATATTCATAATTCTTAATCGTTTTCAAATTTCAATCCTTCTGTTTTATCTTTGTGGTAATAGTCAGACAGCATGCCGATGAAAGTTGTTATCTCTTTTATGGCATGGGCGGTGTCGGGGCTGATTTCTTTTTTCTGAAGCCGCAACAGCATTGTTCCGTAAAGAGCATCGAGACATGTCTCTATCTCGCCCTTGTCTTTGCTTCCCTTGTTGCGAAGCTCCACGATGAAGGGTAACACACGATAGTACTCTGCGTTGTAGAACGGGAACTGTGTGCTTTGCAGGAGCATAGTGTTGAGCTCTGCCATGTCCTGCACCACAATCTGGTTTATCTGCAGGTGTCCACCCTCGCGCTTTCCCTCTTGATTCATCATGGTAACGAGATTACCATACCAATCGGTCAACTCCTCTTTCTGCTCATCGGTGTAGTCGAACCGCGCAATGTATTCGCGGCGTAGGCGGGTAAGCGAGCAGTCATAGGCACGTATGATATCCTCAACCTGCCACATGTAAAGCACATACTCAGCTATGTTGCGCTTTCTAAGTTCGTTTGCTATATACATTATTTAAAAGAATTTCTGCTTTTTAACGTGTCCGCATATATTTATTATCCGCAGCAGTTGATGCCGCGGATTATTTCGTCGGTGAAGTATTTCAGTAATGGATGTGATAGAGGTTGAATACTGTTCCGAACATGATGACGAGCGAGATGATTATCACCACCGCGCCTATTGTCTTGTTGATGATGAAGATGCCGTTAGTGTCGAACTTTTCACGTATAAGGTCGATGAGCCATGTAAGCCCGAACCACCACATCAGTGCTCCCCCGAAGATGCTCAGATAACCAATCGACATCTCCAACGGACGATCGGGAATCACAAAGTTGAGCTGAGCAAATGCTGCCATGAAGAGGAACACAATCAGCGGATTGAGGAATGTCACCCAAAACGCCGTCACGCCATTATACGTCAGCGAGCCCTTCTTCTTACCGCTCACATGCATGTTCTTCGTGGGATCACTACGGAAGCAGTGTATTCCGAAAAACAGCAGTATCACACTTCCTGATATCTGGAGAATGTATGTGACACGAGGATCTTGTATGAAGTCGAGAGCAAAACTCATGCCGAAACCAGTCATCATTGCATAGAGAATGTCGCTTATCGCGGCACCCACACCTGTCACAAATCCAAACCAGCGCCCTTTGTTCAATGTGCGTTGCACACAAAGTATTCCCACAGGTCCCATCGGTGCCGATGCTAAGACCCCGATGACGATGCCTTTAAGGATGATGCTGACTATATCTATTTCTAAAGTGAATGGCATAGTGACTACAAAAGTATGAAAAATAAGTGAAGAAAGAAAATTTTCCACTTAAAAGTTTGTCGACACCGACTTTTTCCATTACTTTTGTAAAAGCAAATAAAAACACTATTAACATAAAAAACATTACAAATGGACACACAAGCAACAATGAAACCTTACGTCATAGGTCTCGACCTTGGCGGAACCAACTCTGTATTCGGTATCGTAGATAGCCGCGGTGAGATTAAAGCCACAACAGCTATTAAGACTCAAGGCTACGACACTGTCGAGGAATATGTCGACGCATCGGTATCTGCCATGCAGATTATCATCGATCAGGTGGGTGGTATAGAGACTATCAAGGCAATGGGTATCGGTGCCCCTAACGGCAACTATTACTCAGGCACCATCGAGTTTGCACCAAACCTCTCGTGGGGTCACAACGGCATCGTGCCTCTGGCAAAGATGTTCTCTGATCGTCTCGGAGTACCCGTAGCTCTCACCAACGATGCTAACGCAGCTGCTATAGGTGAGATGATCTACGGTGTCGCACGCGGCATGAAGAACTTTATCGTCATCACCCTCGGCACAGGAGTAGGCTCTGGCATCGTCATCAACGGACAGCTCGTTTATGGCTGCGACGGATTTGCTGGTGAGCTTGGCCACGTGATTATGCGTCGTGAGAACGGTCGCTCGTGCGGCTGCGGACGCTTTGGCTGTCTCGAGGCTTATTGCTCAGCAACAGGTGTTGCACGTACAGCACGTGAGCTGCTTGCTACTACCGAGGAGCCTTCGCTGCTTCGCGAGATGGATCCCGAGCAGATAACATCGCTCGACGTATCTATTGCAGCTGGTAAGGGTGATGCACTTGCAAAGCGAATCTATGAGTTCACAGGTAAGATGCTCGGTGAGGCATGCGCCGATTTCGCAGCATTCTCTTCGCCCGAGGCATTCATCTTCTTCGGTGGAATGACAAAGGCAGGCGATCTTATCATGGAGCCAATCAAGAAAGCTTACAACGCCAATGTGCTCAACATCTTCAAGGGCAAGGCAAAGTTCCTCGTCAGCGGTCTCGATGGTTCTTCTGCAGCAGTGCTCGGAGCATCGGCAGTGGGCTGGGAGATTCCCGATTGATTGCCTGACGACCTGACGTAAAGACACTTCGCTTTCAGTAGTGAAAGCAAGTAAAAGTAACAGCAGTTGCGATTGGAATAATCCGGGCAGCTGCTGTTTTTATGTTTGAGTTTACTCAATATAATAAATAAGATAAAAGGCAGGCTAATTGTTTGATAGCCTGCCTTTTGTTGTTTTGTCGTTATGATGTTATAGCTCTGCGTCGCTCTTGTCGAATGTCGTTATGCGCATGTCGCCAGTCTTGATGCCGAGGCTGAGCCATTTCATACGTTGCTTCGAAGTGCCGTGAGTGAACGATTCGGGCTGGCTGTAACCCTGTGCCTTCTCCTGCAGATAGTTGTCGCCAATCTTCTGTGCACAGTCGATAGCTTCCTCAACGTCACCAGCTTCG
>CACZRN010000108.1 GCA_902783625.1 uncultured Prevotellaceae bacterium | reverse complement strand
TAGAATTTCTTCTTGTCGGCACGCTCTGTGATTTTGTAAGTCTTATTCTCAACCCAGTACTGCTGCCATTTCTTCTCAATCTCGTTAAAGTTATATTCCATCACTTTTGTTTATTTTTATCTTTTATTAGTGCTACATCCTGCAAAATTACATATTTTCTTTCAACTTTCATTGTTCGTCTTTCATTTTTCAACTAAAAATACCTAATTTTGCCTCTATGAAGCAATTATGTTCACATCTGTCGGTCATTATTGTTCTTTTGTGCATGGGTTGTTCACAATCGGGCGAAAGCATATCCGACAATTCTTCTCTTCCGTCGTGGATTGATGCCACAGCTGGCTATTTCGAGAGTGAGCGTTGCCTTGTCGGCGACACTATCACCCTCTCTCGCGATTATTTCCTTAGGCTTCATCTCCTCTCTGAGGCACGTCGCTGTTTCGGTAATGCTGATGCCCATGTCAGTCTGGTGGGCACACCGGATATGGTGATGCAGATGATGACTCGCCACGGGGCACTCACCGCGAACTCCTACTGTCCGCGACATGGGCAGGTGAACTATCAGGTATTGGCTCGCAAGGTGGAGACAGCTGTGCGTTCATCGCGCTCTGCTGATGAGGCTGAGCGACGTGCTGCCGACATTATCGATACCGCCATCGAGTACATGCCTCGCATGGTTTTTCTGCTCGGTGCCGAATATACTCCGCTTGAGTATGCCCATAGCGTGGCTCTTGAGAGCGACTATGAGTGGGTTGACGCTCCCCCTGCTGATGGCTGGGCGGCACTTATCAGGCAGTCGGGACATGCAGTATGGTATGGCAAGGCACCCCATTCAGTGGCAAAGAAACTCCGTGCTCAAGGTGCTGACGGCAACATATCGCTACATATAAAAAGCAATGGCAGCGATGCCGATGACTTCCAGATAGCCGCTGACAGCATCGCCGCCAACACCATAAAAGCATCGTGGGTGAATGAAAAGACACTGGGGGTTTTTATAAAGAAATAAATCGCCACAGCAACCAAATTATTGTGTTTTAGCCATTTTGCTTTGGTCCTGTGGCAAATATCAGTGTATCTTAGTTTTTTATCGTTCTACTATTACGAACATAGGCGTCTCGCCTACGTTTATTATTACTTTGCCGTTGACGACAGGTTCATATGTCGATATGCCAAAGTGGGCTCCGTGGCGCATTTCCACTACCTTTACGCTCTTCGCCCTGCGGTTGCCTATGGGTAGCAGATAGTTGGTTATCGTTGTTCCGTCGGCTGTGGGGCTCCATACGGCATATGCTGTTGCGCCCGTCTTCGGGTTGCGATAGCGCAGTACGCTCACAGTAGCGTCACGGCTGAGGTCGGTGTCGAACGTCATTCCGCGCAGCACATGGCGCATGGTTTTTAGATAGTAGAACGATGTCTTAAGTTCGCCGTCGATGGTTATCATACCACAGCGGCCATACACAGGAGCAGTGTAGCCTTTTATGTCGTTGGCGAGATACATCATCACTCGGTCGATGCCTGCCGCCGAGGCGATGAGGAAGGTTCGTGCGAGCCACTGTGCCTGTATCTCTTCCATTGTCATACGGTGGGGGAACAGTTTGTGTCCTTTTGCTGCCGACTGATAGGATATGGTGTCAGTGTCCCATCCTATCTCCGTGAGCCACAACTCTTTGTCGGGAAGATTAGCATCGCGCCACGCCACCAGTTCTTCGAGTTTCTCGCGCAGGTTGTCGTCCTCGGGACTGATGCCGTTGGCTGTCTCGCCAGGATGCTGCCGTCCGCGGGTGTTGCAATAATGATGCACGTTGAGCACATCGGCAGGGAACGACCCGTGGCGATGGTAATCGCTCCACAGCTTCATTGCGCGGATATACTCTAGCGACAGTCCTGCCAGTCCGCCCATCACATAATTCATCTTCTTGTCGGCTGTTTTCACGCCGATGCCTTCGCCCATGGTAGAGAGGTGTCCGTCGTAGGATGCACTGCTGAAGGCGGCAAACATATACGGAGTGAAATGGCACGTGGGGTCGCCCCACTCGCGGTTTTGCTCGTTCCAATTCTCGAAATATCTGATATATCCCAATCCGCTCTTCTTTGGTGAAGGTTCTGTTGTGCGCAGCAGTCGCTCTGCTACATGCGTGGAACCATATCTTGCCACAAACTGGAATGAGTAGTCGGCCATGAGGCGATAGGTTTCGGGGATGTTGGGATCGGCACCGAATGATGGAATCTGCTCTGATGCCGAGTTAAGCACATGACGGTGAATACACGGCATGCAGTCGATGCCCAGCTGGTGCATGTGGGCGTAGTATTTGTCGCCGTCGCCCACCTTCATTGGCTCCCACGATATTGGTTTGCTTACATCATCTACTCCGTTCCATCGCCACGGACGATACTCGCGCACGGTACCCACGGCGTCATAGAGTCGCTCGTCGGTGTCGATGTAGCTGTTCATACCTATGAAGCGGTCCATGGTCACTGGCTTAGGTCTTTTTCCATGGGGCTTCTTCGTCTTATGGACCTTTCCAACAGGCTTACCAATGATTATCACCTCGCCGATGTTCACGTCGCAATTCTCCGGATACTGTCCGTCGAGATTGCACATCACGGTGGCCTGCTTCACCAGATGCAGGTATTGCGTCCGTCGGTTTATTTTCACGTCTACCCACCTGCCCTCGTTCTTCATCTCTGGCGCAGCGGCGACGTTCCACTCAAACGGCCGTCCTGTGGCAATCTCCAGCCGTCCTCCCTCGGCGCGATAGGCCTTTTCCATGTCGAAGAGGCGGATGCTTTCTATCTCATACTCGCGTCCCAGGTCGAGGACCAGTCCCGCTGGCCAGCAGGCGGTGTTGCCCGACGTCTTCCAGCGTGTAGTAGGTGCCGACGCCGCTGTCTGCTCGTCGAACCACAGCATGGCGTCGCCACTGCCCGTCTCGTTGACAACCATTGCCTTGTTTATCTTTACGGCCACACTACCCTCGGCATTCGCATTGGCAGCTAAAGACACCATCGTCAGTATCGAAAAAAAACGTCTTATCATCATGCGATAAAAAATTCTTCACTCTTTATTTACTTAAACCTCACCAGATAGGCGTCGCCGTTGTATGTGGCACCAACGGTATATTGCATTGCTGTCTTTGAGAATCTTTCCTCGTAGAAGTAGTGCATGTGCCCGCATAGAATGCCCTTCAGCAGTGGTTGCTCCTTCAGCCATGCTATGAAGTCGAGTGTGGCTTTGTCGGCTCGTTGCTGCACTGAGCGGTTGCGCCACTGCTCCTCTTCGGGGAGGGAAGTGTCGGTAGCATACTTAGATGTTATCTCAAGCGGCGCTCCTGTCAGATATCCGCATGAGCCATTGTTGCGTTTTAGCTCGTATTGGCAATGCTTGGGTGTGTAGAAAGGCACGTGGCAGAGCAGCACGACGGGCAGTCCGCGCTTCATTTCGTTGGCAACAAGCTCGTGTTGCCGTTCGGTTACATTGTAATAAACATCGTCGATTGACACGAAGTTAACACCGTTGACAACCCTCGAACAGAAGGTTAAGTCGTTAGGGAATGCATCTTGTATCTTATTATAACTCTGTGCCTTATACGCCTCATCCTCTTTTGCCTCGCCTACAAAGAGCGAATATTCGTGGTTACCTGCCGACACAAACCAGTCGTTGTCGCGGTAGTGCATCGCTGCTGCATCGAGGTTAGCCTCCGAAACGAAGTCGATCAGATCGCCCGTATGAATCAACATCAGCTTGTTGGCACGCGCATAGTGTATTGCCTCATCGAGATAGTGCTCAGCCTTGGAGAACCATCTTGCGCGGCTGGCGGCAAGCATAATCTTACGCTCCACATCGCGGTCGTCAACCATTGTGAGATGAGTGTCTGAGATATGGAGTGCAGCGAAGGGCTTCTTTATGCCCACCGGGATTTCTATCTTACGTATGTTGAGCGACGTCGGTGCATCAACCTTCCTCTCCATCTTGTCTGCAAACAACGGTTTTGGCAGTTGCGACGCCAGCAATGTGCCTGCGCTTAGACGCAGAAAATCTCTTCTTTTCATGGTCTGCTTTTTATTGTTAGTTTTATGTCCTTATTCAGTATGTCTGACTTAAGTACTCGTTATGCTGCGGATAAGAGGCTCTTATGTCAAGCAAAAGAGGCCTTTATGTCAAGCATAAGAGGCTCTTATGTCTCGTGCCTGTTTTCTAACGACAAAGATACTAAGTTTTTCTTTCACTTCCAAATTTCTGGCACGGCTTAGCCATTAAAAGTCGTCAAAAAACTCAGATGTTTTTTTCAACATTTGTTTGTTTTTTAAATAATAATGCATAACTTTGTGCAGAATGTAAAAAATAATGTGCAAATTGTTGATGTTTATTATGTTTCACCACGTTTAAACCCGATAAAGATGAAAAAGATATTTATCCTTCTGTTTCTCTGCACTATATTCGGTGCACAGGCATTGAAAGCTGCAAATGAGGCCTATGCGGTGCATGATACAAACACAGGCACCTTCACTTTCTATTACGATTCCCAAAAGAGCTCCCGAACGGGTACGGTGTATTCGCTGAATGGTCCTGGCGAATCGCCTGAATGGAGTTGGCAGTCGTGCAGGGTGGTTTATTTCGATGCATCTTTTAAGAATTACCGACCAACATCAACCCGGGAGTGGTTTTCTGGATGGAGGTATCTAGTTAATATTGCGAATATTCAGAATCTAAATACCAGCGAAGTGACAGATATGTCTAACATGTTCAAAGGATGCAGTTCTCTTGAAAGAATCAAAATAGGCTTCAATACTGCCAAGGTGACAAACATGTCAAACATGTTCAACGGGTGCACCTCTCTTAGTATTCTCGACCTTACAGGATTCGACACATCTAAGGTGACAGACATGTCGAGCATGTTCTATGGATGCAGTAATCTGTTGGTAATCTTTGCCAGTGACCTTTGGAGCACTACGGCTGTGACATCATCTTCAAATATGTTTTATGGTTGTGAAAAACTTATCGGTGGTAATGGAACACATTACAACAAATCGTATGTTGACAAGGCTCGTGCTTGTATTGATGGTAACCCCGCCGGCTATTTTACCACCAAAGGAACACTCATAGCTTATGCGGTAGAACGTGCTTATAATAAAAATCTAACGTTCTATTACGATACGAATATCATGGATTACGACGGGAATGCATCCTTGCGCCTGGTTGAGAACTACCCGTTTTACTGGTATTCATGCGGATTAATACAAAAGGTGACATTCTCAAGCTCATTTAAAGATTTCCACCCGAAGACGTGCGAGCGAATGTTCTATGGCATGAGTGAGTTGACGGAGATAAACGGTATAGAGAATCTGAACACGAGCGAAGCAACAAGTATGAAGGAAATGTTCAGCGGATGTAAAAAACTGTCGGGCATCAATTTGAAAACTTTCAATACTGCTAATGTGACAGACATGAAGAATATGTTCTATGATTGCGAAAGCCTGACAAGCCTTGACTTGAGTAGTTTCAATACAGCCAAAGTGACAGACATGATGAGTATGTTCGATTATTGCTTCAGCCTTACAAGCGTCGATTTGAGCAGTTTCAACACTACTAATGTGACACAAATGCATGATATGTTCAGAGATTGCTATAAACTGGAAAGCATTGATTTGAGCAATTTCAATACAGCCAAAGTGACAAACATGTCCGATATGTTCTATGATTGCCTTTTACTAACCGAACTTGACCTTTCAAATTTCAACATAGACAAGGTGAACTATCTCAGTACGATGTTCTATAATTGCAATGCTTTGAAGACAATCTATGTAAACAGGAATTGGAAAGTAAAGTCTGGTGCAGATACTTCCCGAATGTTTATATCTTGTAAGAACTTAGTAGGTGGCAAAGGCACAGTATACGATGCCTCGCATATCGATGGCTCTTATGCTCATATCGATGGCGGAGAGAGCAATCCCGGTTATCTGTCAGAGCATGAGCCAGAAGGCTATGCAGTATTTGACAGCAGCAATTCGCGCCTGACCTTCTATTACGACAATGCCAAGACATCGCGCATAGGTGACGTGTATCCTCTAAACAGTGGCGACGACTATCCTGAATGGACAGGAAACGATGTTGTATCAGTGAGCTTCGACCCTTCGTTTGCCGATGCACGACCCACATCCACATATTGGTGGTTTGCCCAGATGTACAATCTTGAGGACATCAGCGGTATCGATAATCTAAATACGAGTGAGGTGACGAATATGTCTTGCATGTTCATGTGGTGTGAGTCTTTGACGAGTATCGATGTGAAGAATTTCAACACCGCGAAAGTGACCAACATGTCGGGTATGTTCTATGGTTGTAGCAGTGTCGGCCAACTCGATATGAGTAGTTTTAACACATCGAAGGTGACAAACATGAGTGATATGTTCTCTGGTGTATCCGCTGTTCTCGACCTGAGCAAGTTCAACACTTCAAGCGTGACCAGTATGAATGGGATGTTCTCTGTTTACGGTACTTCGGAAACAACCCTCGACCTGAGCAGTTTTAACACTTCGAAAGTTACAGACATGAGCGGTATGTTCTCTTACTCTCTTATAAAGACTGTCGATGTGAGCAGCTTCAACACATCGAATGTGAATTATTTCGGCGAGATGTTCTGCGGTGCTGCTAACCTTACCACGATTTATGCCAGTGGCGACTGGGACAGGGCTAATATAGCCAGTTCCGATGATATGTTCTACGAATGTGAAAACCTTGTCGGTGGTAAGGGCACTACGTACAATGGAGTCATCGACGGCTATTATGCACGCATCGACGGAGGTGAGAGCCGACCAGGATACTTCACCCTTAAAGCCACTTACGATTTAAATGGTGACGGCAAGGTATCTACTGCAGACATACAGGTAATCATCAACGAGATGAAGAAACCACAGGCTAGTCAGAACATGAGCTACGACCTGAATAGTGACGGCAAAATAAGTACCGCCGACATACAGGTAATCATCAACGAGATGAAGAAGTAGTTCCTCTCCTCAGACCTCCACAAAATACCCATCCCCATCCCTTCCTAAGGGAGATTGAGGATGGGTATTTTTGTTGCCACGTGGATGCCCCTATATGAGGAATGGAAAATATGCGGTAGATAAATTTGCTAGCAAAATTTTCAATAACTGGGCTCTTTATTGACATTAAAGAGGCTTCCTAATCGATATTTTGCTAGCAATTTTTTTGTATTGTCTTCAACTTCCTACTTTACGTAGCTCTCGCTCCGTGAAGTTAGGATGCGTTTCGGGATAAATAACCCTGCTTTATAGCCGCCCCTTATCAAGGGGCTCAAAATGTTCTCCGCTCAACTTTCAACTTTACGTCGCTCTCGCTCCGTGAAGTTAGGATGCACCTCGGCAAAAAAATAAAAATCTTTGACTTTTATTTTGTATTGCTCTCGGTTTTCACTTTACGTCGTTGTTGCTCCGTGAAGTTAGGATGCGTTTCGGGATAAAAAACAAAAACTGTCGTTTTTATTTTGTTCTCCGCTCAACTTTCACTAACTTTGACACTCGAAAACGGTTAACCTAATTAATATGGCAAAAGGAAAGAAAGGTGGCAAGCGTATTACACGCCGCCAGATGCAAGACATCATCGAGAATTTCTTCAGTTCGCAACCAGGCAAGCGCTTCACTCTGAAGGAGATATTCCGACAACTCAGACTTGAGACACATCCCATGAAGATGCTCGCTATCGATGTGATGGACGAGATGGCATGGGACGATTTCCTTCAGAAGAAAGGCGACTCGTCGTATCAGTTGAACACTCAGGGACAGGTGCAGGAGGGTACCTTCATTCGCAAGCAGAACGGTAAGAACTCGTTCCTTCCCGACGGGAGCGACAAACCGATTTTCGTCAGTGAGCGCAACTCAATGTCGGCACTTACCGGCGACAGAGTAAGAGTGTCGTTCATGGCACGGAGACAGAAGCATATACGCGAGGCGCAGGTGATAGAGATAATAAAGCGCGCAAAGGATGCTTTCGTGGGAACGCTGAAGGTTGACCACGACGTGGCATTCCTCATACCGCAAGACAACACATTCACCAGCGACATTCTCATCCCGAAGAAGAAACTGAAAGGTGGAAAGACTGGACAGAAGGCTGTGGTGAAGATAACACAATGGCCCGACGAGACGAATAAGATTGTCAGGGGAGAGGTGTTGGATGTGCTTGGAGATAAGGGCGACAACAACACCGAGATGCATGCAATATTGGCGCAGTATGGTTTGCCATACAAATATCCAAAGGCTGTGGAAGAGGCTGCTAAGAAGATAACAGGCGAGATAACTGCCGAGGATGAGAAGGAGCGCGAAGACTTCCGCAACACGTGGACATGTACCATTGACCCGCATGATGCCAAGGATTTCGACGATGCTTTGTCGATAAAACCACTCGACAATGGACTGTGGGAAGTGGGAGTACATATCGCTGATGTGTCGCACTATGTCACCGAAGGCTCAATCATCGACAAGGAAGCGCAGAAGAGAGCCACGAGCGTGTATCTTGTTGACAGGACCATACCGATGTTGCCCGAACACCTATGTAACTATGTGTGCTCGCTGAGGCCCGATGAAGACAAGCTGTGCTTCAGTGTGGTGTTCAATATGGATGCTGATGCAAAAGTGAAAAGTCACCGAATCGTGCACACCATCATACGCTCAAACCGTCGCTATGCCTATGAGGAGGTGCAGCAACTGCTTGAGGACAATGGTGTTATCGACGGCACAGGACAGCCGGCACCGCCTCAAACGAAGAAACATCCCTACAAAGGCGAGTATGCTGAGCAACTTATCATGCTCGACAGCATGGCGAAGAAATTGCGTGCTGAGCGTTTCAAGGGTGGCGCGGTGAAATTCGACTCCGAGGAATTGCATTTCGATGTAGATGAGAAAGGCAAGCCCATACGATGCTACTATAAACGCTCAAAGGATGCCAACAAATTGATTGAGGAATTTATGTTATTGGCTAATCGCACCGTAGCCGAAAGTATAGGGCGGGTGAAGAAAGGACAGAAGGCAAAGACATTGCCATATCGTGTGCACGACAACCCCGACCCACAGAAGTTGGAGACACTGAAGGAGTTTATAGTGAAATTCGGTTACCGACTGAAGACAGAAGGCTCAAAGAGTGCCATTGCGCGATCGCTCAATTCACTGATGGATGAATGTGAGGGCACAGGCGAACAGAAGGTGATACAGAAGGTGGCGCTCAGGGCAATGATGAAAGCAAAATACTCAGTGCACAACATCGGGCACTTCGGTCTGGCATTCGATTATTACACGCATTTCACCTCACCCATCCGTCGTTATCCCGACACAATGGTGCACCGACTGTTGACACGCTATCTGCTTGGTGGGCGCAGTGCCAACGAACGCTATTACGAAGAGCTCTGTGAACATAGTTCCGACATGGAACAGATAGCACAGAATGCAGAGCGCGACTCGATAAAATACAAGATGGTGGAGTTTATGGGTGAACATGTGGGTGAGGAGTATGATGCCCACATCAGCGGTATTCAGAGCTATGGCATCTACTGCGAGATCGATGAGAACCACTGCGAAGGATTGGTGCCCATGCATGATCTCGACGACGATTTCTACGACTTCGACGAGAAGAACTTCTGCCTTGTCGGACGTCGACGCCATCATAAGTATCAACTTGGAGACGCCATACGCATAAAGGTGGCACAGGCAAACATCGAACGTAAGCAACTCGACTTTGTGATAGTATAGTAATGATGCGCATACGATTCACACCGAAGGAAGAACTGTGGAACTCATGGTCGCACGCTGCGGGCATCATGCTTGGCGCGATAGTGGGTGTTATATTCATGGTGTGGTGTGTGCGTTCG
>CACZRN010000107.1 GCA_902783625.1 uncultured Prevotellaceae bacterium | reverse complement strand
CAGTTCAACACGAAACATGCTGCACTTACCCCCTGGGAAAGGCACACGACCGCTATCGTCGGCCATCGTGGGCAACGACGCAAAGGCAAATAACACACTAAATAGAAAGTACCTGATCTGCATGGCTCTTTGTTTTTATCTGTTTGGGTAGGAAGATATTCTCCACCACCCCTTCTTCGTTAATAATAAATGTAGTACGCAGCATACCGAAATACTTGCGCCCGTACATTGTCTTCTCTCCCCACGCACCCATCTTCTCTGCCAGGGCGTGGTCGGTGTCAGCGATTAGCGAGAATGGCAGCTCATGCTTAGCGATGAACCGCTGGTGGCTCTGCTCACCGTCGGCACTCACTCCCAACACCCGATACCCTTTTTTGCGCAGCTCGCCGTAGCCGTCCCTGAGGCTACATGCCTCGGCAGTGCACCCCGACGTCATATCCTTCGGGTAGAAATACAACACCAGCTTCTCGCCGGCGAAATCACTCAGGCGTATCTCCCGCCCGTTCTCATCCCTGCCCAATATCTCGGGCGCACGATCTCCAATCTGTATCATAGGCTGCTGTATAGATAATATCTGAATTACATGCGCAAAAATACAAAGATTTATCCGTACCGCAAAAAAATAAGTCACATTATGCAGTCTGCAGCACCATATTCTCGCCTACATGGGATATCTAATCAAAAGCGCAGTATGAAAAGACATTATATACATCTTCTCAACTGAAGAAATTTCTAAGAAACAAAAAATGCTCTGCACCATTTTGCAGAGCATTTTCATTTTTAATGGGTTTTACACCCATGTTTTTGTCACCTTGTCACCATTGACACCACTATTCATTGTATAGTTTGTAATTTCTGCCTAATCTGCGCCATCTGCATGCCATTCGTGCCATTCGTGTTTTAAAAACTCTTTTCGGGATTAAAACAAAAAAGGGGTGACTTGCACCCCCCGTGCACGAAAGCAAATATATTTAACATGAATTACCATGAATAATCATGAATTATTAAACGAGAACTTTTTATTTAAAAACCATTCGTGGTAATTAGTGTTTTAAAAAAAATTCGTGGCTCATTCGTGGTAAAAAAAATTCGTGGCTCATTCGTGGTAATTCGTGTTTTAAAAACTCTTTTCGGGATTAAAACAAAAAAGGGGTGACTTGCACCCCTATTTAGGATACCAGGATACCGTGATACCGTGATACCATAATTTTATCGTTTGCGATTAGTGCACGCAAAATGGGTGATTTACACCCCTAAAAAAGTTACAAAGATACAATATTACAAAGTTACACTTCGCCACAATCCTTTGTGTTTTATAAAGTTAATCAACAATTATTTCACGCTCCAATTTCAGATTATAATTCCTACTATTCAAATCAAAAGCTACATTATATTCCGCTATTCCTCTTGCTTTTGCAATTTCATGCAATTTACTCTTATTCTCCGAAGAAATGTCAGGTCCATAATATATGGCTTTAAGACAATTCATATCGGGTATTAATGAAAAATCTTCTTTATTGTCATCAGAATAAATCATTCGCCACTCTCGTTCATGCGAATACTCTGCTTTATCTTTATACAAATAAGGCTTAAATAAAAACATGGCATTCAATGGAATAGATTGATAGAATGGAGCCCATCTTTTCATCCAATCTTCTTTCAGACACTTTTCTTTCATATAGGCATAGCTATCATCGTCTGTAACATCTGGCAATTTATCAGTGTAGATAACAGGAAAAACATGCAAAAAGGAATTCGAATTTTTTGAGCTTTTAAAAATAAGTTCTTTCAGATTATACTCCAATGCAAAACCAGTATAGCCTTCCGCATAGAAGTCCCACATGAATTTCGATTGTACGCTCTCAGTAAAGCATGCTAACTTGGTTGTATTCTCGTTATTACGAAAACGCACCTCGCGTTTTTTCATGCCCTCTGCTTGTTCCTTGATGAAGTCCGAATAATCATCATTGATGATTTTGTCTACAATTTCCTGCTCACTTAGTCCACACTCCAACCAATGACATATCATTGAGGCACTCTCTGGTTTAACAGCTGGATTTTTGCACTTTACATGATTTATTAAATCGGAGATGGCACATTTAAAGCCATTTGTCACAGAATTGATTATTCTATTCTTATCAACAAAAACACGTGAATCATATTTATCTGAAAAGTGATTTGCATTGCAGACATATATCGTACCCTTACGAACTGAATCTATATTATAATGTTTGCAATTGCGGAAACGAAATAGCCTTTCAGGGGTATGCTGAAAGACATTTCCGAGAAAAGAATTCATCTCTTTGTCTATTTTAGCCATATCTCCAACAGAGGGAATAAATGTACTTTCCAATAGTCTTTGAAACTCTTCTCTATAATCAGCCATAACCTTTCATTCTATTTCTTCAGATTGTCTATCTTCGCCATTAGCTCCTCAATCTTTGCCACAATGCGTTGTTGCTCGGCTAGTGGGGGTATTGATATTACTAATTCATTCACTATTTTCTGATTAATATTCTTTTGTGCTCCTCCTGCAGATTGTTCTTGCAACACTTTTCTATTTGCTTGAATTGCAAAGTAAATATAATCTTTATTAAGTAAAGAATTAGGATATAATCCACATATTGCCTGGTTTGTAGTCATTGGTTTTTTAAGAATAGAAGACTTACCTATTGCATCATTGCAATACATGGCAACAAGTATGGTATCTTTCGGAAACATTTTAGCAGAAGAATTCTTCAAACCAATATCAGATATGGTTTCTTCTGATTTATCAATATAATGTTTTGTTAAATCGCCAACTTTTACCCACGGAATATTTCCTTCATAATATTCAGGATGACCCTTTTCTGGTGTACCACCAGAGGATGTTATAAATAATGATTTAATCTTAGCCCACTGCCATGTGTCGGGGATATCAAAGGGGATTTCATCCTCGGTGATGGGTGTTTCGATGAGGTCTTTCTTTTTGAGTTTGCCTTCTTTGACGAGGCGTTGCTTTTCTTTGCGTATGCGCTCGAGCAAGACACTTGCAGGCTCATCGTTGGGGTCTTGTGGCACAAGTTTGCCTTGTATCGCCTCTTGCAGGATGCTTTTCTTTAATACCTCTGGTAGTTCAGCGCTCAACTTGTCGAGAGACACCTGTGCCTTGCCATACTTCTCCACAATCGGCATCAGTTCCTCTATCTTCGCCACTATCCGCTCCTGCTCCGCAAGAGGAGGAAGAGGAAAGGGGAAAGCTATTATTTTTTCTCTTGAGATATTGGGTTGCGCACCTCCTTCTCCTAATTCTATAAATGATTTCTTGCTTGCCATCAAGTAGTATAGCAAGTATTTATTGTAAATAAAAAGGGGTGTACATGCACAACATGCTTGATTAGTAGTTAGTTCTATACCAGCAATAGCAACTTTTCCGATTGTTGCTCCATACATAGCGATAAGAACATCTCCTTTTTTGCACATTCTTAAGGAACATTGTCCTAAAGCCTTATTTGTAATTTTAATTTCAGAGTCATAAACATAGCCATTATTAAGTTCGCCAGTCCTAAGCCAAGGAATAGTTCCATTAGAATAAAACTCAGAATTCCCTTTAGCAGGTGTTGCACCTGCACCCCAATCTCCAATCCAACCCAATTTACACCACTCCCAACTCTCAGGAATCTCAAATGGTATTTCATCCTCAGTGATGGGGGTTTCGACAATGTCTTTCTTTTTGAGTTTGCCTTCTTTGACAAGGCGTTGCTTCTCGCCACGAATGCGCTCGAGCAAGACACTTGCGGGCTCATCGTTGGGGTCTTGTGGCACAAGTTTCCCCTGAATAGCCAATTGGAGTATGGAGTTTTTAAGTTGTTGCGCGTTCATGCTTCGGTGTCAGGTTTTATTTCAATACCTAATATCTTTTGTATCTCTGCGAGTGTCTTGTCTATCTCGTGGTCGAGTGCCCTACGCTTCTGGTAGTAGTTGGCAAGGAGTTCTGCAGGAGGCAGTATCTCTTCCTCGTCTTTGGGGAATTTGCACTGGTCGAGGTTGCAATCGAGTGCCACAAGTTCTTCCACCTTGAAGCACCTCGACTTCTCGTCATCGTCGTTTATTATCTCCTTGCGATTGTTCCACCACTCCACGATGGGCTGGCAGTGCTCCAGTCGCATGGGCTTTGTCTTGGAGAAATGCTTGTAGCCCTCGGGCATGTCGAGGCGATAAAACCATGTCTCTTTCGTGGAATATCCCTCGGGTGCTCCCTCTGCGCACTCGTTGTTGAAGAAGAGTATGTTGGTGGCTATGCTCGTATATGGCGAGAAGATGCTTCCCGGCAAACGGATGACGGTGTGAAGATTGAATTTCTTCAACATCTCGGTTTTGATAGCCAGTTTCGCTCCATCAACGCCGAAGAGGAATCCATCGGGAACAATCACTCCTGCGCGCCCGTTTCGCTTCAGACGGTACATTATGAGCACCATGAAGAGATCTGCCGTCTCACTCGAGCGGAAAGCCATTGGGAAGTTTGACTTCACCGATGCCTCCGTGCTTCCACCGTATGGTGGATTCATGGCTATGACATCTACCTTGTCTGCTTCTTTGAAGTCGGACATCTTTGTAGCGAGCGAGTCGCAGTTGCGTATGTTGGGTGCTTCCACATCGTGGAGCAACAGATTTGTTATCGAGAGCAAGTATGGCAGAGGTTTCCACTCCTGCCCAACGACAGATGATTGGAACAGGCGTCCATCGTCGGCTGTCTTCACTTGTCTCTGCAGATGGTTAAGCGCAGAGGTGAGAAAGCCTCCTGTCCCTGAGGTGAAGTCACCCACCGTCTCTCCGATTTGCGGGTTTAGCTGTTGTATGATGAAATCGGTAAGGGCACGTGGTGTGTAGAATTCTCCAGCATTGCCTGCCGACTGCAAGTCTTTGAGGATGCCCTCGTATATGTCGCCGAACATGTGACGGTCATCGGCATCGTCGAACTCAATCTCGTTGATTACGTTGATTACCTGACGTAGCAGGATACCGTTTTTCATGTATTGGTTAAGGTCGGCGAACACCTCACGGACTATGCTCTTCGAACGTGGTGTGTCGCGGGTGATGGTAAGATTTTTCAGCGTAGGGAACAAGTCGTTGTTTATGAATGCCAACAGGGCATCGCCAGTGAGTGCTTTGCCGTCTTTGTTGTCTATTGCCCAATTGCGCCACCGCAGATGCTCTGGGATAATCGATTTAAACTCGCGCTTTTCCTTGTATGCCTTGTATTCCCATGTCTCTTCCTGCGTGTCGTACACTTTCAGGAAGAACATCCACACCATCTGCTCTATGCGCTGTGCATCGCCATTGATGCCAGAGTCTTGGCGCATGATGTTCTGAAGTCGTTTGACTATGTTGTTTACTGCCATTATGCTGTTTCTTTATAGATTTCTGTTTCAAGTTCTTTGAGTGCCTTCTCGAACATTGCAGGGCCACCGAATAGTTTGGCTATCTTCTGTGGCTTGCCTATCGAGTTGAACGGAGCATAGTCGAGGATATTCTCGTCTTCGAGATTCAGTATTCCGAAGTCGGCATATTTCTCGAGCAGTGCCTCGAGCACCTCGCGTGCCTGCCCCTCGTATTTTGCGAAGTAGTTGCGCTTCTTCACGTTGTTTGCCCTCTCACGCCGTGTGAGCGGTGGCTGGTTGTATGCCACGTGGCAGATGATGTCGAAAATGTCGGCATTGGCGAGTGCGGGATTTTTCTCTCTCACTGCCTCGATGAGCACATCGCACTCTTTCAGTTCATCGACGATGGCTCGCTTGCGCTCCACGGCGCTCCACTTGTGGATGAAGTCCTGAAGGGTGGCATAGTGCTTCAGTATCTGCTTCTTCGTGAACTCTGTCACGCTTTCGGTGCGCATTGTCTTTCCGTCTTCGCCAAGCACCTCTACGATTTCTGTCTTCACCATTATTTTTTCGCCCCCGACAATGTATTTCTCGTGTGTCGGTCTCTCGCCTGTGTCATCGCCTGACGGCACATCTTTCTTGGGGTATTCTTTTGGCTTCCCAGGTATTGGCTGCTCTGGCAGACCATCGAACTTCGGGTCTTTGAACTTTGCCGTGGCATTGCGGAAATCGAGTATTTCGAGATGCCACTTGCCCTTGTCGGGACGCAGTCGAGTGCCACGTCCCACAATCTGCTTAAACTCCGTCATAGAGCCTATCTCCTTGTCGATGACGATTAGTCCGCATGTCTTGCAATCGACACCAGTAGCGAGCAGTTCGGATGTGGTGACTACTGTCGGGTATGGCTCGTCGGTGTCGATGAAGTTGTCGAGTTGCTTCTTGCCCACATTGTCATCGCCAGTGATACGCATCACGTAGCGTGAGTCTTTCTTGCACATGTCGGCATTCATGCTCACCAACAGGCTGCGCATCGCCTCAGCCTCGTCGATGTCGGTGCAGAAGACTATTGTTTTCGTCATCCTGCCTATTTGATGCAACATTCGTGTTATGCGATGTGCCACTATCTGCCGGCGCTCCACAAAGGCGATATCGCGCCCGATGTCCTTTCGGTCGTAGTGTCGCTGCTCTATGAGTTTGTTGAACAAGTCGCGCTCATCCTCTTTGGGGGTGAAGCCCGTCATGTCGATATTTATATAGCTATTCGTCACCCGATAAGGTGCGAGGAATCCATCCTGAATGCCTTGCAGGAGTGAATAGGTGTAGATAGGCTCTCCGAAGTAGTCGAGATTGTTTGCTCCCGTCTCTGCCTTCGGTGTGGCAGTCATTCCGATTTGCGTTGCCGACGAGAAATACTCGAGCACTTTTCGCCATGCCGAATCGTCTTTTGCACTACCACGATGACACTCATCGACGATGATAAGGTCGAAGAAATCAGGCTTCACTTGTGTAAACGGGTCGGCGACACACTCATCGTTCGACACAAGTTGATGATAGAGAGCCATGAACACCTCGTAAGCCGAATCGATGTTGGCTTCCTTTACCTTTGTCATCACCTTCTTGAACGGCTTGAAATCTTGCGTCATCGTCTGGTCTATCAATATATTTCTGTCGGCAAGATATAGTATTTTCTTCTTCAGCCCCGAAGCGCGCAGACGATGTATGATTTGGAAAGCGGTGATGGTCTTGCCCGTGCCTGTTGCCATGACGATGAGCACACGATTCTCGCCCGCTGCTATTGCCTCGACAGTTCTGTTCACGGCAATAGCCTGATAGTATCGCAATTCGTGGGAATAGGGGTCGAAGTAGTATGGCTGCTCTACAATCTTCTGTTGCTCGGGGGTGAAATTCTTATATTTCAGCCACCGCTCATAAAGTTCGTCAGGTGTGGGAAACTCATCCATTGTGAGGTCGCGCTCCTGCGATGTCATGAAATCGTGCTCGATGAAGCCGTCACCGTTTGAGCTATAAGCGAATGGCGCGTCGAGAATCTTCGCATAGTCCATTGCCTGCTGCATACCGCCACCGATAGGCTTGTTGTTGTCCTTTGCCTCGATGACGGCAATAGGCATGTTGGGCATTTTGTAGAGTATGTAATCGGGTTTCTTGCCCTCTTTGCGAGCATGGACTGAGCCGTTAAAAATCACCCTTCCGTCGGTGATGTATTTTTCACGAAGAATCATGTCCTCTGTCCATCCCTTGGCATTAATCGCAGGGTCGATGAACTTCGAGCGGATATCGGCTTCTGTCAGAGATTTTTTATCCATACGATTGCAGACGATTTACTTTATTTTCATCCTACAAAATTATATAATAATGTGTAGAACGCAAAGGAAAAGGGGAATTTTATTTTTCTGGTGACGCGCAGGAGGGAGAGTTAACTCCCTTCGGTCGGAGTGAACAACGAAAAGTGAAAGTTTGTGCAAGCTGAGCGCAGAGAGTCTGGAGAATGCTCGCAAATGAAATCTAAAGTTCTGCTCGACGTTGCCCCTGCGGGGAGAGCAGAGAACTTTGATTTAATTAAGAGGATCAACGCAGTTAATTGGAGCCCCCTATCATCCCCCAAGGGGGATCAACGAAGTTAATCAGTTAATATGTTAATTCGTTAACATGTTGAAGTCGCGTACCTAAAGGCACGCAAGGTCATATTGCCATGCATATACCGGCCATTGCATGGCTGGCTACCGATATCCGGTACCTGACGGCACCGATTTTTGATAATTTTTGGAGGTTTATTATAAATTTTCTCCCTATTTATCGGCATTTGCTGAAGACTGATAACTAAAAACTGAAAACCTATAACCAAAAACGTCTTATTTAAACCCATTCCAGATAAAAACGCTCATTTTTCGACGTTTTTTGCATTTTTCGGCCATTTCATCGATTTTCCCCACTTTTTCATCAAATTCTT
>CACZRN010000106.1 GCA_902783625.1 uncultured Prevotellaceae bacterium | reverse complement strand
CAAAAAAACTGATGAAAAAAGCAGCCTGCAAAATGAGCTATTGACTACCTAATGCTAAAAATCAGCCTGCAAAATGAGCTATACGCCCAAAATTATTTATGGGTGATTCTTGAAGCATAAATTGCGTACATTTTTATTTCATCCGGAAGGTGTTTTTAATGCTTTTTGAAGGTTCTTTTTGTTAAGATTATTTAACAAAACTTTTTCAAGATTGAAGTATTATTTCAATATGTGCCGGTATTTTTGCAGCAGAGAAAAGAAAGACGTCGTAAATGTGCGGCGGCTGACAAATAAAAACGAATGTGGAACTTTAAAAACAATACTGGTATGGACAGTAAATTATTTGACACCGCTTTTTGGTATGAGAGAATCAAGCTGCAGAACGACTTCGAGGCATCGTTGAACGAGATTGACGCTTACTACGACGAAGCCAACCGCAAGGTGCGTGTCGACAAATGCCTCTCTGCCGAGGAAAAGAAGGAGCAGATATGGGAGAACAACGAACAGCGCAACTACGAGAAGATCTGCGCCATCGACAACTACGAACTGAGTCAGGAGTCGCTGCGGATGTCGTTTATGGTAATGGCGAAGGAGATACAGCGCACCCACCCGACCAGTGAGGGATTCCTGTGGAACGCTCCGCAGTATAAAGACATGAACGCCTGGCACCGCTGACGGCGAATATAGATCTTAATAAGTTCACTGATGCACTATTTCAAAGGACAGATGAGTGTGCTAGTGAATTTTTTAGGATTTTATATGTTATCTCGCTTTTTGTTTGTATATTTGTAACGTTATAAACTAAAATAGACAGAATTGTATATGCGATGTGCTTTGTTTACATCCAGTTTGCCTGATTTAGACAGTACTGCCGTATTGTCGCTTTTCATCTCATGCTTGGTCTCTATCCTGTTGCTTGTCATCGGATTGGTAACACGTTTGCCATTGTTGCTGACACTGGCTCTTTCCCTAGGAGCATTGGGTGTGGGGGTAATCATATATAGAGAAAAGCAAAAGACTTTCGAAGATAGATATAAAAATCTTGAAACACTGATAACTACTCCTGCAGGTGGAGACCTTTCTGTTTATAAAAAGGGTACGTTAGAGTTTCGTTTCCGCATTTCACAAAAAGGAAACGTGTTGAGAATATCAATTACTAACCAAGGCTTACGTGCTCGAGAAATATCATGGGGTAGTGTAATGATAAACGACGAGCCGGCAATTGCTGTTGGACGAGAAGAGTTGTCAACGACCGTGAAAATAGCAAGAACAAAAAGCAAACTGTTTGTCTTGCCAAAGAAAAAGCTGTATGGAAATCTTTTATATGAGAATACCAATAAAGGGTGTCTGGAATGTAAAGTAACATTCTCACCATGTCCAAATATAAAAAACAAGACTTTTGTTCTGAAAGTAATAAAAAAAGAGGAGGAATCATCATCAGCAAGTATGTTTGGAGGACAAAATGATTGGCGTGGATTTGAAAGAAAAATAGAGAGGGAAAATGAAAGAAAAGAAATAATAGCTTCAACTATCGATACCTACTTTTCATATCTTATATTTAAAAATATATTCGGCAAAGTGATTGCTTGTCTCTTGATTCCATGTGGAATAGCCGGCGTGTTTGGTGCTGCAATGTTCTTGTTGTCGTGTGGTAAACCTAAAGAAACGAGCATAGAGACAACGTCTCCATTGAGAGAAGTCGTTGAGGAAAGGACCTCCGACTCGCTATCAGCAAATGTGTCGGAACCAGAAAATGTTCAGATTGAGCCAGAAGCAACGCCCGACGACAGCTATTCATCGTCAGACAGAAGTTACGATGACGACTCCGATGAGCTTGACAACCTGCGTGGGTTTGATCCTCCCTCGGAAGATGATATGGATGATATGGGCATGCAACGCTATATGGACAACAACGATGAGGAGGGGTGGTACTGACCTCAATATCAGGTGGCAAGCATTTTGTCAATAATCTTTTTTTGTGGATATTTTAGCAAGGATATTGTAATGGAAATGGAAAAAACATTTCCATTTTTTTGTGATTCGGGGCGAAAGCACTAATTTTGCAATATCGTTTCAATTATTATAGAATTTCAAAGTTATGACTTACGATATTGCAGCGATTCGCAGCGAGTTTCCTATCCTCAACCGCGAGGTTTACGGACATCCGCTGGTGTATCTCGACAATGCCGCCACCACGCAGAAGCCGCTGTGTGTGCTCGATGCTATGCGCGACGAATATCTCAACGCCAATGCCAATGTGCATCGCGGTGTGCACTATCTGTCGCAGCGTGCAACTGAGCTCCACGAACAGGCTCGCGAGACGGTAAGGGCTTTCATCAACGCGCGCAGCAGTAGCGAGATAATCTTCACTCGCGGCACCACGGAGAGTATAAACCTCATGGCGAGCTCGTTTGCGGAGGCGTTTATGAAAGAGGGCGACGAGGTGATCGTCACCGAGATGGAGCACCACTCGAATATAGTGCCGTGGCAGATGCAGCAGGAGCGGCGAGGGATAAAGATAAAAGTGCTTAGAATCGATGACAGCGGGCAGATTATTCTCGATGGAATCAACGATTTTTTCACTCCCAAGACACGTCTGCTCAGCATATGTCATGTAAGCAATGTGCTCGGTACTGTGAATCCTATTGCCGAACTTGTGCGCAAGGCTCATGAGCACGGAGTACCCGTATTGGTGGATGGCGCACAGAGTATCCCGCACATGAAAATCGATGTGCAGGCAATGGACTGCGACTTCTTCGCGTTCTCGGGGCATAAGATGTACGGTCCCACGGGTGTGGGCGTGCTCTACGGTAAAGAGGAATGGCTCGAGAAGATGCCGCCGTATCAGGGTGGGGGAGAGATGATAGAGAGCGTGTCGTTCGAGAAGACGAAATTTGCCGCGCTGCCTTTCAAGTTCGAGGCAGGCACGCCCGACTATGTGGCGACGCACGGACTCGCCACAGCGATAAAATTCATCGATTCCATCGGTATAGATAATATCCGTGAGTATGAAAAACAATTAACCGCCTATGCTACCGAAAAACTCGGTAGCATAGGCGGTATGCGCATCTACGGCACTGCAGCTGAGAAGGAAGCAGTGTTTAGTTTCCTCGTCGGCGATATCCACCACATGGATCTCGGCACCTTGCTCGACCGGCTGGGTATTGCCGTCAGGACCGGTCACCACTGCGCCCAACCACTTATGGACCGCTTGGGTGTGCTCGGAACAGTGCGTGCATCGCTGGCGCTATATAACACTCGCGACGAAATCGATGCCCTCGCAGCGGGGATTGAGCGGGTGATGAAAATGTTCTAAGCAGGAGAGTACCGACGTTTTACAGATGTCGCTTGCAGAGCAACACAGCATGGATGAACCATACGCAGCATGCCATGCGCAGCACCATCGGACCATCAACGGGGAATGCGGCAAAGACAAATGCCAGTTGGGCATTGATGAGAAACCAGGTCTGACGCATGTCGATGTCGCGCTCGAGAACTGTTGAATAATACTTGCGAAGCATCTCAACGGGGACTGACAACTTGCCGAGCAGTGTTCCTATAATGGCGTTGAGAGCAATAATGCGGTTGCTGAGTGTGATGTTATTTTCCATAATCGTAAATGTTTTGTTCGTTATTTGAATTCGGTGCAAACTTATCCCCATAGATGGAAATAATACTTCAATCTGAAAAAATTATAGTTAATAAGATTTAAAATTTAAGATTCGTTCACATATTTGACACGAAAAATGCTGAAAAATCACTTTTACACAGGGTTGATAGAAGCAGGCTGCGACGAAGCAGGTCGAGGCTGTCTGGCCGGAAGTGTGTATGCGGCGGCGGTAATATTGCCCGACGACTACGACAATCCCCTGCTTAACGACTCGAAGCAGCTCAGTGAACGGCAGCGATATGCCCTGCGCGAGCAGATTATCGCCGATGCCAGAGCGTGGGCAGTGGGGGTGGTGACGCCGGAAGAGATAGACAAGATAAACATTCTGCGCGCCTCATTTCTCGCTATGCATCGCGCTCTCGACCAGTTGAGTGTGAGGCCCGAGGCGATAATCGTCGACGGTAACCGCTTCACACCGTACCACGATTTGCCATATACTACGGTCATAAAAGGCGACGGAAAGTTTCAGGCCATCGCAGCGGCGAGCATATTGGCAAAGACATTCCGCGACGACTATATGAACAAGTTGGCTGAGGAGTTTCCACAGTATGACTGGGCATCGAACAAGGGTTATCCCACCAAGAAACACCGCGAGGCCATTCGCCGCTATGGCCCAACACCATATCACCGCATGAGTTATAATCTTCTCGGCACTCAGGAACTGTTTCTCGATTTCTGACTTCGCAATCATTATATGTAACACGCACAAACAACGCAATATACAGAGATGAGACTGAATAAATATGGTCGCGAGCTCGACCTGATTCTTTTGCTCACAGGTGGCGGAAGCTACACCGCACAGCAACTCGCTGACAAGCTTGGAATAACACGCCGGAGCCTTTATTATTATCTTGAGTATCTGCGCGATAGCGGATTCTTATTCCACAAGAGCGGGGCGTACTATCGCATTGACCGTCAGTCGCCGTTCTTCCGCCAGTTGCGCGAGAATATTGTTCTCAACGAGGGGGAAGCGGCTTTCGTGTACCAAATGCTCGACGGGCTCGACGATAAAAACCTGACAGCGCAGACGATAAAGTCGAAGCTTGAGCGTTACTACAACATGGGCGACATCTCGAGTCCTGCCGTGAAGCGTCGTCGAAGGCGTAACGTCGACACATTGAAGCAAGCTATGGCGCAGAGAAAGATGGTTGTTCTGCGAGGATACTCATCGCCTCACAGCCATAGCGTCAGCGATCGCATTGTCGAACCGTTCCTGATATTCAACGAAGAACTTGATGTGCGCTGCTATGAGGTAAAGGCCCAAATGAACAAGACGTTCAAGACGTCGCGAATGAAATCGGTTGAAATCCTTGACGTGCCTTGGGTACACGAGGACCTTCATAAAGAGATTTTCACTGATATCTTCGGTTTCAGCGGCGAGGAACGCATTCGCGTGCAGCTCCGTCTGGGGCAGTTGGCTTACAATATAATGCTCGAAGAACACCCCGATTCAGAACTTTGTATCACCCGCGAAGACGACAGTCACTGGTTGCTCGACATCGACGTCGTCAGTATGCTCGGCATCGGACGTTTTGTGATGGGGCTTTATGCCGATATCGATGTCCTCGGCGGCGATGAGTTGAAGGCTTACATCGATGAGCAGTGTCGCGTGGTGGCAGGGCAACTGGTGTGAGCAGCCGGCGTATTTGATTTAAGGAGAATTATGTAGAATAGAAATAATAAACCATTCTAATAACTAAAAAGTATAGAAAATGAAGAAAATCTTTTTGACAATGGCGACTCTGCTGACGATGGGAGCTGCACTGTATGTTACGACAAGTTGCAATGGCGGCCAGAAAGCTGTTGCAAAGCACGTGATAATCATTGGTCTCGATGGATGGGGCTCTTACAGTATGGACAGCGCCCAGGCACCGAACATCCGCCAGTACATGGCCGAGGGATGCTACACTCTGTTCAAGAGAACTATCCGTCCTTCGGTGAGCGGACCCAACTGGGCTGCGCAGATGAACGGTACTCCCCTCGAATCGACTGGATATACACAAAACAGTCCCGAACCGACATTCAAGCCGCTCTACCTCACAGAGCATAACGAGCAACCCACGTTTTTCCACCTGATGCGCCAGCAGTATCCCGATGCTGAGACGGGCGTGGTGTGTGAGTGGGGCGACTTCCTCAACTATGCCGACACGCTGTGCCTGAGCTACTTCAAACGTATCGACGAACCGTCAGAGAACCACGAGTCGATAGTGGAAGAGTCGACGAAATATATCAAGGAGAAGAAGCCGGCACTGCTGTTCATACATATTGACGCACTCGACCATGCAGGTCACTCGTTCGGTCGTGGCACGCCGGAATACTATCAGGCACTTGAGCATGCCGATGGGCAGATTGCACAGATTGTTGAGGCAATAAAGGAGGCTGGTATTTACGACGACAGCGTGATAATACTCACTTCCGATCACGGTCACGACGGCACTGGTCATGGTGGTGACTCACTCTATGAGATTGAAACACCGTTCGTAATATGGGGCAAAGGAATTAAGAAGGGTGAGGAAATCACCGAGACAATGATACAATACGACGTGGCAGCCACAGTGGCAAAGATTCTCAACCTTCAGACACCGCAGAGCTGGCGCGGAGTGCCAATGAGTGTTTTTAAGTAAACAAGGCGATAAGTCTTAAAAAAGAAGCCATTTAGTTGTACTTATAAGCCTCTTTAATGGAAATTCCCGATAGGATAATTGTCCTGTCGGGGATTTTTTCGCTTGTGTATAATCCGATGTTCAAGGAACGGCAATATTTTATCGTTTTCAAGACCAGATGGTGTTGATTTTGAACATCAAATCTGTTGTCAGTATTTACATGTTGTTGCAAGATAATCGACTAAATGTCAGATTTTTCTTGATTTTTTTAGAAAAATGTTCAAATATTTCCGCAAAATGCTTGTTTTTTTATTAAAAAGTTTGCCGATTATTAAAAAATGTGTAATTTTGCAGGCAATTTGCATTCCTATCCTAAAAAGATTAGGGTGTTTTCGGGAAAAAAATAATACATACATATAAAACAACTTATGAGAAAAAGACTGATTTCAACTCTCGCCGGCCTGTTCCTGACAGCAGGACTCGCCATGGCTCAGACAGTGGTTTCGGGAACGGTGGTGTCGTCGGACGACGGTGAGCCCGCAATAGGAGCTACTATCAGAGTGGAAGGCTCTAAAGAACAAGCTGTAACCGACATGGATGGTAACTTCAGGCTTACCACCAATGTCAAGAAACCGACTGTCGTTATATCATATATCGGATATAAGGAAGTGAAAGTTTCCGGTAAGCAAGACATGCGCATCGTCATCGAACCCGAGAGCGACGCCCAGCAGATTGAAGAAGTGGTGGTGACGGGTATGATGAAGGTGGACAAGCGTTTGAACACCGGTGCCACGACGAAGGTCGATGCCGAGAAAGCCAAGCTAAGCGGTGTCGCCGACGTGAGCCGTGCGCTTGAAGGACGTGCTGCAGGTGTAAGTGTGCAGAACGTGTCGGGTACGTTCGGAACGGCCCCGAAGATCCGTGTGCGTGGTGCAACGTCAATCTACGGTAGCTCTAAGCCGCTGTGGGTGATCGACGGTGTCATTCAGGAAGAGTCGGTCGACGTGAGTGCCGACGACCTTTCATCGGGTGATGCTGTGACAATGATTTCTAACGCCATCGCTGGCTTGAGCGCTGACGACATAGAGTCGTTCCAAGTGCTGAAAGACGGTTCGGCAACATCAATCTATGGTGCACGAGCAATGGCCGGCGTGGTGGTTGTTACCACAAAGCGCGGTAAGGTTGGACGTAGCACTATCAACTACACAGGCGAATTCACACACCGACTGAAGCCAAGCTATGCCAACTACAACGTATCCAACTCTCAGGAGCAGATGGGTATCTACAAGGAGATGGCAGCAAAGGGATGGCTTGAGTTCTCTGCTCTCGCAAATGGAAGCACATCGGGACTCTACGGAAAGATGTACACTGAGATTGCACGCTACAACGAGACAAACGGACAGTTCGGACTCCCCTACACCGATGCAGCCATGAACGCATACCTGCAGCAGGCCGAGTTCCGCAACACCGACTGGTTCGACCTGCTCTTCAACAGCAACATCGTGCAGAACCACTCCGTAAGCATCTCGACCGGTACCGACAAGGCAAGCCTCTACGGATCGGTATCAGTAATGTCGGACCCAGGATGGACAAAGGACTCGAAGGTCGACCGCTACACAGCCAACATGAACGCATCGTTCAACCTCTCGAAGCACCTCACCGCCTCTATCCTGACCAACGGCAGCTACCGCGACCAGAAAGCGCCCGGTACGCTCGCACGATCAACCGACGTGGTGAGCGGAGCAGTGAACCGCTCGTTTGACATCAACCCGTTCAGCTACGCCATGAACACATCGCGTACGCTCGACCCAACCCAGATCTACACACGTAACTACGCTCCGTTCAATATCTTCGACGAGCTTGAGAACAACTACATCGACCTCTCAATCTCTGATATGAAGTTCCAAGGCGAACTCACGTGGAAACCAATCATGGGTATGGAAATCCACGGACTTGCCGCATACCGCACACAGAAGACCTCACAGGAGCACTTCATCCTCAACCGCTCCAACCAGGCAGAGGCTTATCGCGCAGGTGTAGGCGACCCGAATATCCAGAACTCTAACTCCTACCTCTACACCGATCCCGACAAACCGAACTCACTCCCGATCTCGGTGATGCCGCACGGAGGTATCTATACACGTAACGACTACATGGTCCGCCAGTATGACTTCCGCGGTACCATACAATATAATAAGGTGTGGAACGACACACACATCATGAACCTCTTCGGAGGTATCGAGGCCAACAAGACCGACCGCGACCAGATGTTCCACTCCGACTACGGAGTAGACTACGACGCAGCACGCCTCGTCACCATCACACCGGAGTTCTACAAGCAGGCAAAGGAAGAAGGAACAACGCTCTCGTCGTTTGCAAAGTCGTGGACACGCAACCTCGCCTACTTCGCCAACGCCAACTACTCCTACAAAGGACGCTACGTCATCAACGGAACAATCCGCTACGAAGGTTCAAACAAGCTCGGACGTGCACGCAGCTCACGCTGGCTGCCGACATGGAACGTATCAGGAGCATGGAACGTACACGAGGAGAACTTCTTCCGTAAGTTCATGGAAAGAACCCACGACGCCATCTCCCACCTGGCATTCCGCGCATCTTATTCGCTGACAGCCGACCGCGGACCGTCGTCGGTATCAAACGCAATGCCAATCTACTATTCCACAAACGCTTGGCGTCCGCAGGGCGATCAGATCGAAACAGTGACAGTGCTCAGCAACATCGCTAACAAAGAGCTCACCTACGAGAAGAAACACGAGCTCAACTTCGGTCTCGATGCAGGTTTCCTGAAGAACAGAATCAACCTCAACTTCGATATCTACTGGCGTAAGAACTTCGACCTCATCGGTTACATCCAGACACTGGGTGCCGGAGGTTACATCGACAAGCTCGCCAACGTGGCATCGATGGACTCCCACGGTGTGGAGTTCACACTCTCTACACACAACATCCAGGGCAAGAACTTCAAGTGGGACACCGACTTCACATTCTCCTACGCTGCCAACGAAATCACCGACCTGCTCTCACGCTCAAACGTGATCAACCTCGTGTCGGGATCAAGCAGCAACCACTTCCGTAAGGGATATCCCGTTTCGGCACTGTTCTCAATACCATTCGTAGGACTCAACGACGAAGGTATTCCACAGTTCATCAACGAAGACGGCGACGTGACGCTTACAAATATCTACTTCCAAGAGTACGACAAACTCGACTTCCTGAAGTATGAAGGTCCGACAGAACCCACAATCACCGGTGGACTCAACAACCTGCTCACCTACAAGAACTGGCGTCTGAACATCTTCGTGACCTACTCCTTCGGAAACAAGGTGCGTCTCGATCCGTCGTTCGCAGCAGCCTACTCCGACATGTCGGCAATGCCGAAGGAGTTCAAAAACCGCTGGGTGATCCCCGGTGACGAGAACATCACGACGATACCGGCAATCGCAAGCCGACGTCAGTACTACAACAACAACCAGCTGAGCTATGCCTACAACGCATACAATTACTCTACAGCCCGCGTGGCCGACGGCGGATTCATCCGCATGAAGGACATCTCGCTCACTTACGATGTGCCACGCAACTGGCTCAACAGAGTGTTCGGTCTCAACTCTGCCTCTCTGAAGATTGATGCCACCAACCTCTTCCTGCTCTATGCTGATGATAAGCTGAACGGACAGGATCCTGAGTTCGTAAACTCTGGTGGTGTTGCTACTCCTATGCCAAAGCAGTTCACTTTCACAGTGCGCTTGGGAATGTAATTTAATTGATAATCACAAATAGATAAGAAACAAGTAGAAAATTATGAAGTCAATTAAATATATAGTAAGTTTTGTTATTGGCATCCTGATGTTGTCATTAACAGCAAGTTGCGATTTCATCGTCAAGCCCGACGAGTTCCTCGATCAGGTTCCGGATGAGCGCGTTGAAGTGACAAACCTCGATCAGGTTATCATGTTGCTCGGGTCGGCATACTCGGCATCCAACTACGGATGGATCTGCGAAGCATCGAGCGACAACATCATCGACCTGAATGCTCCATACCTCGCAACAAAGTCGGATGGTTCTGAGGTGCTTGTGCATTACAATCTGAATTCATATGGCCGAATGGATGACGAGATATATAAGTTTGAGCCAGTACGCTCTTCTACCGACAGCGACTCCCCGTCGTCGATATGGGAGAACTGCTATCAGGCTATTGCAACTGTCAACCATGCTCTCGTGGTGCTCGATACTCTCAAGGCTGAAGCTAAAGGTGAGATGAGCGAGCAGATGAAGGCTGCTTATGGCGAGGCTTATTTAAGCCGTGCATACCATCACTTCATCCTCGTGAACATCTTCTCGCAGGCTTACAAGAACGACGAATTGAGCAAGAACGATATTGGTATTCCTTATGTGACAGTTGCTGAGGACGTTGTGATGAAAAACTACGATCGTGGCAATGTTACAGATACTTATAAGAAGATACAGGAAGACCTTGAACTTGGTCTAAGCATGATTAGCGACGTTAACTATAAGATGCCGAAGTGGCACTTCAATGTGAATGCCGCACACGCTTTTGCAGCCCGCTTCTATCTTTATAAGCGCGACTACGACAAGGTGATTGAGCATGCCGATGCAGTGCTGGGCACTGAATCTGCAGGACTGAATGAGAAGTTGATGGACTACACTCATTTCGATGAGTGCACATCGTCAACCGACTACGCCGAGATTTGGCAGGGTCCGTCGCAGGCAAACAACCTCCTGCTCATGGCTACATATTCAATCCAGTGGCGTCGTCAGATCGGTTGTCGCTATGCATGTGCTGGTAAGGCTCTGCGCGACATCGAGTTCCACCTCGGTCCTAACTGGCGCTGGTATCTCATGCCGACAGCAGGTGTCAGCGGTGGTACATTCTGGGATGGTAACTCCGACCACGGCTACACAAGTGCCCGCATAGCAGAGCGTTTCGAATACACCGACAAGGTGGCTGGTATTGGATATGCCCACATCATCCGTCGCGAGTTCACAGCAACAGAGCTTCTGCTCGAGCGTGCTGAGGCTAAGCTGTTGAAGGCTAACCACGACATTGAAGGATTCATCGACGATATTATCGCTTACGATACAAACCGATTCACCTTCTCTGAGTCGAACAACCTGTTCTATCGCTCAAGCAATGCGCTTGTTGATCTCACTCGTTCTACGATCGAGACTTACTACAAACGTACAACAAACAGTAACGTATTTGCTAACTGGGATTTCACCCAGAAGATGGACCCGAACTTCGTTATCCCTGAGGATCTCGTTGTTTACATGAACTGTCTTAACGACATGCGTCGTTTCGAGACAGCCTATACTGGTCTGCGTTTCTTCGACGTGAAGCGCTTCGGTATCGAATATACTCATGTATATGGTGTTGATGGCGAAGGTATTGACTACTTCTTGGGAGCAACCGATCCACGTCGTGCAATTGAGGCACCACAGGAGGTATTGGCAGCAGGACTCGAGCCTTCGCAGCCAACTACTACCACAAGTGGTGGAAGCAGTTCTACAGCAAAGAGTACAGATTTCCAGAAACAACAATAATATAGGAGGAATAAATGATGAAACATACATTCAAAATAACATTCATTGCTCTTTTGGCATCAATCGCGATGGGATTCGTCTCATGTAGCGACGATGATTTCACCGAGACCATCTTCGACACAACCGACTATCCTCTCGATCGTTCGGAATACACCTTCCCACTCGACACGTTCGTGAAGGTTAATTTCCTCGAGCCATACAACCTGCGTTATCTCTACAAGATGCAGGATATCGGTTCCGACATGAACTACAACCTCGTGCCTTGCACCTATGAGCAGAGCGTAACGCTTGCCGTGCTCTGCAAGTATCTGTGGTACGATGTATATAGGGATGTGGTAGGAGCGGAATTCCTCAAGCAGTTCAGCCCACGTATCATTCACGTTATCGGTTCGCCTGCTTACAACCCGTCGTCTGGAACAATGATTCTCGGTACTGCTGAAGGCGGTTTGAAGATTACTCTTTACAACGCTAACGCACTGAATCCGAATGATATCGAGTATCTCAACGAGTGGTTCTTCAAGACCATGCACCATGAGTTCTCTCACATCTTGAACCAGAAGTACAACCGTCCTACCGACTTCGACCTCCTGTCGAATGGTAAGTATAATACGGTATCATGGCAGGATACTCCCGACTCTCTCGCAGTCAGCCAGGGCTTCGTATCGCCTTATGCTTCTTCTCAGGCTCGTGAGGACTGGGTAGAGGTTATTGCCAACTACATCGTGAAGGATACCATCTATTGGAACCACATGCTCGAGACAGGTAAGTATCAGTGGGAGTATGTCACCGATGTGGATGCCGCTTATTGGAACAAGCTCGATGCAGCAGTCAAGGCAGGTAAGGCAAACCGCGACTCTGTAGGTTATTTTGTGCGTAGCACATCTACCTCAGGTGATGAGGATGCAACATACGGAATACAGCGTAAGGTCATCCAGCGTGATGCCGACAACAAGTATGCCGTGCTCAGTGAAGATAGCACCATCGTTTATCTGAATCCTCAGGGATTCCTCGGTGCCGACCTCATCAAGCAGAAGCTCGAATATGTGCGCGAGTGGCTGAAGACATACTTCAATTACGATCTCGAGGAAGTGCGCATGAAGGTGCAGCGTCGTCAGTGGCTCACCGATGAGAATGGCGACTTCATCTTCGATGCTAACGGCAATTTCCAGAATAATCTCGTCTTCGTACGTCCCGACGGAACAACTCTCCTCGACGACCTGAAGCAGGAAGTTGAGAAATACAAAGCATTGCAGTAATAACAATAAAACAACATTACGATTATGAAGAGTATCAGAAATATATTTTCCGTAACAATTCTTTTGGCTGTAGCACTGGCATTCACAGGATGCCAGGGCGAAGAGCCCGATTTGTTTGAGAAGTCTGCAGCTGAGCGTCTCAACGAGATTGCTAAAGACTATACCGCAGTGCTTGCAGAGTCGGAGGCAGGATGGATAATGGAATATTATCCCACCAACAGCAACGAGGATCCCACAGGCCTGGGTTACCTCATGCTCGTTGACTTCGACAAGAACGGTTCTGTTAAGATTGGTATGATGAACGACTTGACCGAAGGTGCCTACGAAGAGGCAACATCGCTATGGGAGATTATCACCGACAATGGGCCCGTGCTGTCGTTCTCCACATATAACGAAATCCTTCACTACTTCTCCGACCCTGCCCTCTACGACCAGGGCCTCGGCCTCGAGGGCGACTATGAGTTTGTGATGGTCGACGTGCCAGAGGATCATCAGACCATCATGCTCAAGGGCAAGAAGCGCTCCACTTACGTGCGCCTCACCCGTCTCCCCGCCGGCACCGACTTCCAGGAGTACCTCGCCGACGTGTACGCTTTCCAGAAATCAACTTTCCCATCTTCTGCACCCAACTGTTGTGTCTTGACTGTTGGTGATAGTATTATGGAAGTAGATAAAATCAGCACTACTCTTCCTAATATTTACCCATATGGTGGTGACGCGATTGCAAATGAAAGTTATCATCCTTTTATTATAACACAGCAAAATGGAAGCTATAACCTTCGTTTCCGTGCTCCTCTTTTCAGTACGGCTGACGAAGAAGTCATACAAGAATTTGTCTATGACTCCAGTGGTGATATCTTCAGATGCGTAGCCAATTCCGAGTATACTCTTGCCGGTGCAACGCCTTCTACGTTTTTCGTTGATGAAATGAATGCCGGAAAATCATGGCGTATGACTCGTACATCGACAATGTCTGAGGCAGCAAAGACTCTTGTAGAAGCATTGTACACCGGATTGCGTGGGCGTTCACTGACGTTCAACAACATTGCATTCACATCGTTGTCGGAAGACAATTCTCTGATTACGCTGTGTCTGACATATCGAAATAATCGTAATGCTACTTATCGTATTTATTTCGATTATCCGTTTGAGGTAAATGGTAATCAGATTACCCTCGGTGCCGTACAGCCACGCGAAGCTTCTCAGACAATTTACAACGCGATACCTGCTTTGGCTGATTTTCTGAATGCTCTTTCAGGTACGTCTGTAGTTAAGAAAGACGTATCTGCGTTCAATCTTAGCACGTTGACATTGTCGTCGCAGTCAGGAAATGGCGTGGAGATAGTATTCACTCGCATATAAGAAAGTAAAGGATACACTGCTGAGTTGTGTCTGCGGTGTATCCTACTCCATATTTTTTGTAAAAGTCATTATTCAATTATTAATTAAAAAATTGTTGTATTATGAAGAAATTTTTACTTTTCATTGTAGCAGTATTCGCTACAACAACAGCATTTTCGCAGCAAATCATGAGTAAAAAGGATGTTGCGAAAGTGAAGATTCACAGTACAGCCGTTGAGGCAAAGGCTCCAGAAGCAAAGACAGCAATTGGAAAGTTCCAGTTGTCAAAGCCTGCAATGGCAGAGAAACTCGGCAACGCTCAGTCGTTGAAAACCCTTAAGAAAGCTTCGGCAGTTGGACCAAAGAAGGCAATTGCCTCTACTACTGAATTGGAAGGTACTTATCACTGGAATTACAAGACGGCAGAAAAGCGTGCAGAGGATCCCAGTACTGTGACTGGTACTGCAGGGACTGCAAATGTTTCTATTGCTGTGGTTGATGAGACAACCGTTGCTATTAAAGGAATGTTTGAAAAGGATATGAATGCAACTGTTGATTTGGAAAAAGGTACATTGACAATTGCACGTCAGGCAGCCGGCACTTCATCTTATGGTGATTTCGACGTTACTGGCATGTTCTACTACGCAGGTGATGATACGAATCAGGCAGGATGGTATTATACTGACATCGTAGCAACAATTGGTGAGAATGGAAATATTACCTTTGACGATACTATATGGTTTAACCGTGTACTTACTACAGGTAGCTATGCAGGTTACTCTCTGAATCCAGTTTGGATGCCAGGTGGCACAATGGAGTCGTATGAGTTGGTTTACTACAACAAGCCAGCCGGTGCAATGTATTATGGTTTTGACAAGGAATCCAATGGCTATTATAGAACAAGTGTAGATGTTGCTCCTTGGCAGGACTTCATTTTCGAGAATGTTTCGTCGAAGCCAAAGCAGACGAAATGGCATATCAACTACACATATCCTGAAAGCTATCTTGCGGAATATGGCTTGGTTTCAAGGTATGTTGATGTTACAGAAGATGCAGATGAAGATGGTAACTACCCGATGAGCATGGATCCTGGTTTCTATTCCGCAGCACCGACACTCATCAACTCAGAGGCAACCGACTCTTTCCAGATCAGCGTCGATTACAACACGGATTATTCCTTCACAGATGCTACTATGATTGCCAGATTCCCACATGTAGAATATAACGATTCTATTTTCCCGGGAACATTTGTCGATCCCCATGGTAGCGGCTATGGATTCGGAGCCCTGTCGACAGGTTACCTGTATGGAACAGGAAAACTTAACGAGGGTGAGGATGGTGAATCTACTTGTATTGCCGTTGAGCAAGCTTTCCCGGCACCAATGTCTCCGCTTTATGTAGAGGATGTCTACTCTATAGGTCTCTATTCTGACAGTGAAACACCACTTGCAGAAGGTAAGGAACTTACAATGACCATTACAGGCTACGATACAGAGACTGGTAAGGCTATTGAGGATGATGTCATTGCTGTGCTCACTGCTTCGGCTGCAGATGTAACTTTATTAAAAGGACCTAATAATATTACTTACACTAAGACAGGTGTTTACTACATTAATTCTATTGTTTTCACCCAGAAGGTTCAAGACGAGCTTGGCGTTGAAGGTGTGGAGCCATTTGTTATTGACCGTCCATTCATGGTTTCGATTACTGGTTGGGATCAGGAAGGAGTCAACTGTGGATTCCGTTCTGTATCTATCAATCCCGAGGATGTGGAAATGCCGGATGTGGCATATTTTGTAATGGATGATGGTAGTAATCAATATTATACAGAAGAAAGCCTTCCAATTACGTTCTCTTGTTTGTTCGACAAGGTTGAAGTAGCAGAGTCACTGACAGCAGGTAGTGATGAGATACCTTATACAAATGTGCTTACAGTATCTGACGATGGTGAGACTTGCAAGGTTGAGAATGAGGCTGGATACGATATTCCTGGTGTATATGTCTTCACAGCAACTCCTTGGTACAATGAAGATGGCGACGACATGTATTTCTTAGACGAGCTCCCAGAGTGGGTAGTCTCTGTAAACGTTGACGATTCTAACTATGAAACAGAAGATAGCCGCGATTGTCTGAATATAGTTTCTGTCACAGCTGAACCACTTCCAGAAGGTGTTGAAGGCCGTCAGGCTGTATGTCATGTCGTTGGCCGTGGTTTCACTTCTGAGGCACAGATCTACATCAATCAGGGTACTGTGGAGACAGCCATCAAGGGTGTGACCGTGAAGGACGAGAACAGCAAGTTTGCTGGTGCTACCTACAACCTCGCTGGTCAGAAGGTAGGTGCCGACTATAAGGGCATCGTCATCGAGAATGGCAAGAAGGTCGTTAAGAAGTAAGACAGCATAGTTACAGCATCGTTGATTACCGTCGATGCGATGACTGATATACTATTCGGGGCAATCCTCATGCGAGGATTGCCCTGTTTTTGTCCTTTGTTGGGACCCCCGTCTGGGGCCTCTATTTATAAAGGGTTGCAAGGGTGTTGATAATTTTGCTAGCAAAATTTTGAATAGATGGGCTCTTTAATGCGGGTAAAGGGCCTCTTTATTAGAAATTTTGCTAGCAAAATTT
>CACZRN010000105.1 GCA_902783625.1 uncultured Prevotellaceae bacterium | reverse complement strand
TGATGATTTCAGGAAGCACCATGTTTGGACAATCCATCTACACAGAGGGTAATCACATATACCTGTATGGTCCTACAAACAACAGCGTTGCCGTTGCTCGCACTACAAGCCTCGACCTGAATAGTACTTGGGAATATTACATCAGAGATGCTGTGACAGGCGAGATGCGATGGCAGGATACTTATCCTACAAATGATGAGATTGCACGATCGTTGATTATGGCAAACAGCTATCTCGTCAACAACCCGTGTGTGTTCAAGAAGGGCGACACCTACTATATGCTGTCGCAGGGCTCGGGATACAGCACATCTGTCTATCTCTATCGCAGCGCGACGCCTTTCGGGCCATTCACCGACGAGAAACTCCTCTTCAATCTCCCATCCTATCTCGACAAGTTAGGTATCACCACTTACGGCCAAGTATCGAAAGTGATTCTCCACGAAGAACTGTCGCGCGACGGAGAACTTGTAATCTCTGCATGCTCCAGTGCTGCCGACAGTAATGACAATTATTTTTACGCAGGTTCAGCAGACTTCTCTCGACCATGGTTCTTTAGAATCTACAATTGGGAAAGTATATATTCCGAGACCAAAGAATAAAATTGATTATGGCAGTGTGTAATACCACCACACTGCCAAATTCTTTTGAACAAATGTAAAAAAAGATACAAAAAAAACAATTGTGGTTCAATTTTGATATAAAAATGTTCAATTTTTACATTTCAAGTAAATAATGCTATTTATCTTTGCGATGTAATATAGCTAAAAACGAGTATTAACTAAAATATTAAGATTATGAGAAAATTATTTGCACTGTTTGTTGGAATGGTGTTTGCAGCAAGCGCAAATGCTGGCATTACTCCCTTCAAATGTATTTACATTCAAGCGAATGTGGTACCCACAGGTTGTGGTGAAATCTATGTTGACGCCAAAAACGAAGAAGATCAGAAGTATATCGTTTACCAAGACGAGGACTACATGGACGACACTTTCACCTTTAAGTATGTCGGTGGCGAGAACGGCGGTGGCGGTGATGCCATTGGATGTAATGCTGGTGCTGGTGTGTTCGAGGTGAAGATGTATGCAGAGCCACTGCCAGGATTTGAACTTGTGTGTTATGCCGACAAGATTATTGAAGGCGACCAACCTGTTTACACTGCCAGTGACTGCTTTGCCGTGATACATGGTGATGCAGAGAATGCACGCACATGGGACTTCGCCTATACCGGCGAGGGCGACATGATTAACATCGGAAACAAAAACCACACTAAGGAAGACGGTACATCGGCCGACGACACTCCAAGCCGTGAGGATTGCATGCAGCCATCGTTCTGGGAGGAATATCAGGAGCCTGAGACTTACGTCTATGTTATATTCCGTGAGATTGGAGAAGAATATCCAAAACTTGATGAGAATAGTACGACAATACATGAGATTGAGGCTCCGACTATCTCATACAGCAATGGAAAACTCACCTTCGCTTGTGCAACTCCCGATGTTACGTTCGACTATTCTATCACATCTGAGGATGTAAAGAATGGTACAGGCGCTGAGGTTGAGCTGACTGGTGTTTACACAGTAAAGGTTAAGGCAAAGCGCACTGGCTATAAAGATTCAGAGGAAGTGACACAGACCATCAACCTGCTTGAAGGCGGTGGCGAGCAGAACTACGACCTGAACGGCGACGGTAAGATCTCTACTGCCGACATACAGGTTATCATCAACGAGATGAAGAAGTAGTCGTATACGCTACAGCCGTATTAAACGAAAAGTGAAAGATAAAACTCCCTGCGGCTTAATACCCAGGGAGTTTTTTAAACTATAAACTTTCGCAATTAGGAGTTAAGGAGTTATGGAGTTATGGAGTTATGACATATGACTGCCTTCTAAATCATTTGGCTTAACTTCTTTAACTTCTTTAACTACCGAAAAGTTGAGTACCTACAAAACTTGAATAAACTTTATTACATCGAACTTAATATCTTATGTCCTTTTTAGTCAGAGTCCTTTTTCTATCCACAGTTTTACTCCCTGCAAAGTTATTTGCGCAGGATGCGCCCACCGACTCAATCGAATCGCCGACAGCCATCGAGGAGGTATTGCCCGACAGCAGCAATTTTGTCACGGCAAGCATACTGCTCTCGTCACCGGGAAAAGAGGCTTTCTTTGCATTAGGCCACAGCGGCATCCGACTGAAAAGCCCATCAAAGGGGCTCGACTATTGCTTCTCATTCAGCACAGTACTCCAACTGGGTCCCGCATTCAATCTTGTCATCATACTCGGACAGATGAAAGGCGGCTACGAAGCGGTTACTTTCGAGGAATATATAAAGACATTTGCCGACGAGGGGCGTGGAGTGATGGAATATCCCCTTAACCTCACCCTACACGAAGAACAAGATTTGTGGCGACTGATGGACCAAAAGATAATGAAAGGGCCTGTGGATAAGTTCGACTTCATAAAATCGAACTGCACCTCAACCCTGATGAATGCCATCAACTCCATCATGCAGAGCGAGAGAATAGAATATCCTTTAACAGAACCTCTTAATATGGGTTCACGCGATGCACTGGCTTACGTCGAGGGCGACATACCGTGGATGGAGTTCTTCTCGCTGACAATGATGTCGGGACTGCCGGCCAAAGCACCCATACCAATCGGATTGATCATCTGCCCCGCAGTATGGCAACGTCTTCTGCCAGAGGCCGAGATAGTGGGGCTCAACGGTGACCGACGCCCGGCTTTGGAGAGTGAGCCACGACAACTGCTCGAGCAGAAATACGTCCCCACCCCTACATGGCTCACACCCATCAGAGCATTTTCACTGTTGCTCGTAATAGCCATACTCATCACAATAGCCGAATGGCTGCTCAAATGGAAAAGAGTTGCAAAGGCGTTCGATGTCATACTCTTCGCCGCTTACACCCTATTTGCTACATATCTGTTCTATGCATCATGCATAAGAATGTTCGGACTGTTCTGGAACAATCTCCTCATAGCATTCAATCTGTTGCCATTCATCTGCTGGCTGCTGTTCAGGAAGAAAGCTTTCTATCGCAAACTCTTCGCCTTCTATTCAATAATGCTCATAGCCTTCATGGCATATTTCTCTCTTTATATGGGCCGCATTGAATGGGCACACGAGCTGCTGCTTGCCACACTGCTCATCAGATGCATGAGTAGATATCTTAAAAATCATCGGATATAAAGAAATGGAACAACAAACTACACCCACTGCCCTACCCTCGGTTGAGCGACCATGGCTGAAATACTACAGCGAGCAGCAGATTGCCGAGCCACTGCCCACTGGCTCGCTCTACGAACTGCTAATAGAAAACAACAGCAATCACCCTGACGACATAGCCATCCACTATCTCGGCAAAAACATAACCTATGGCGAGATGATAAACCGCATAGAGCAGTGCGCCAAGGCATTTACAGCCATCGGAGTCGGGCGCGGCGACATCGTCACCGTGGCAATGCCAAACACACCCGAAATGGTGTACGCCTCGTATGCACTCAACAGGATTGGCGCCATCATCAACATCATACACCCCCTGGCTGGCGAGGAAGAGACATGCCGCTACATCAACGAGGTGGAGAGCCGAATAGTGCTGATGTTCACTGGAACCTACGCCTTCATGAAAAACGCACTCCACAAGACCACAGCCCTGACAGCCATAGTAGCATCACCCGCACAATCGCTGTCGCCTGTAGCAAGGGCAATATACAACCTGAAGAATATCCGCCACCGAATACCATCTGGCGGCAACACTCTCACGTGGCAGCAATTCATGGCATTAGGCAACGATACACCTCTCCCCGCACCATGCCGCGCACCGGGCGACCACGCCGTCATCTCCCACACCGGAGGCACCACAGGCACAGCAAAGGGAGTGGTGTGCACAAACCTCAACTTTGCATCGCTGGGGCAACAGATGCTCTCAGGACGAGGGTCCCGGCGGCAAGACGGCACCATGATACTACTGCCACCATTCATCAACTACAGCTACACCACCCTCTTCGATGCCTTCACTCACGGACACCGCACATTGCTCATACCCCAATACAACCCCATGCTGATGGCACACTACATTCGCAAATACCGCATCGCCTATCTGCTCACCATACCCGCCTACCTGAAAGCCATGCTAAAGATAAAGCACATCCACCCCCAGGCATTCGCCTCGCTCAAGACCATCGTCTCCGGCGGCGAGCCTCTCGACGAGCACACCGAGAACGCCATCAACCGTCAGCTCACCTCACACGGCTCTCCCGTCGTGCTCGAGAAAGGCACTGGCATGACCGAGCTCACCAGCGGCGGCACCGCCACATATCCATCGTGCAACATCAAGGGCAGCGTGGGCGTACCCTACGTGAAGACCAACTGCAAGATTGTCAGCACCGACGACGGCCACGAACTGTCGTCGGGCCAAGAAGGCGAAGTATGCTTCTCGGGCACCACCGTCATGTGGGGCTACTACAACAACCCCGAGGCGACGGCCGAAATCATCACGACCGACAGCGACGGCATACGATGGCTTCACACAGGCGACATCGGCTATATGAATGAAGATGGTGTCGTCTTTCTTACTGGGCGCATGAAACGGCTCATCATGCAGAAAGACGCAGGGGGAATGGTGTCGAAGATATCGCCCGAGCGCATAGAGCAAGCCATCAGCAAGTACCCTGCCGTGGCGACATGCTGCGTGGTTGGCATAGCCGACACAGCACGAATAGCGCGACCTGTAGCAGTCGTGGAACTCATCAAGAGCCAGACGGCATCACCCCATCTTAAAGAAGAGATAATTAATATGTGCGCTACAACACTGCCCCAGTATATGGTGCCCACCGAAATAATCATCATTGAAACTATGCCACGAACAAGCAGAGGAAAGATCGACTATCGCGCCGTGGAGCAAATGGTGAGCGGAGAATAGAAGGTGGAGAATATAGAATAAAATAATTTTGCTAGCAAAATTTCGAATAAATGGGCTCTTTAATGACATTAGAAAGCCTCTTTAATGAAAATTTTGCTAGCAAAATTTTTATAAGCATTTATTTCACGACGAACTTCTTGCTGGTTGTATGCCCGTTTTTATCTGTAGCCTGAACAATATACACTCC
>CACZRN010000104.1 GCA_902783625.1 uncultured Prevotellaceae bacterium | reverse complement strand
TGAAAAAAAATTGCTAGCAAAATTTCGAGTGAAAGAAAATCCCTGCCTTACGTCCGCCCCTTATCAAGGGGCTCCAAATGCTAGCAATTTTTTTTGTTGTATAATATAACACACCAATTCTCACTTGTTTCTGTAGTATGTATTAGACGATGATAAAGCAGTTGGCACACTTTCATCGCTCTGTAATTCAACCTCTATATTATTGCCATATTTTTTGCGTTGTTGTTTTTTATTTGTATTTTTGTGGTTGCAAAAAACATTGCGTATGAAGAGAATAGTTTCGTTCGTTTTGGTCGCTATGATTGGCATTTCGGCATGTGCGCAGAAGTTGAAGGTGGCTGTCGAGACGCCCGGCACACTCAGTGCGCAGTTGTCGGGAGCTGAGGGTGTTGAGTCGATAGTCGTATCGGGCAGCATCGACGACAGCGATTTGCTTGCACTGCGTGGACTGCCGAAACTGCGAAAGGTGGATATGCGCAAGGTGAAGAACATCATCATTGGCGACTCCGCTTTCTTCGGCATGAAGCAGCTTGAGAGTGTGCGGCTGCCAAAGTACCTTCAGAAGATTGGCCGTTCGGCGTTTGAAGGCTGTGAGAGCCTGAAATATGTTGAGTGTCCGGGCTATCTGGAGGAGCTTCCCGAGCGCATGTTCTGCGGATGTGTATCGCTCGACCGACTCGACATCCTCAACAGCCGCATCACGCGCATCGGCACGGCAGCGTTTATGAATTCAGGCATCCGTCTCATTCCCCTGCCAAAGATGCTCACCACTATCGGCAACTTTGCCTTCGCTGGCTGCGAGAAGATTGAGATGATACACATACCCATGTGGGTTGGTACAATCGGTCAGCGCGCTTTTGCCAACTGCAAGCGTCTGCGCGGGATAGTGCTTCGTATGGACACTCCTCCCGTGTGCGCCGCCGATGCGTTTGTGGGTATCGAGGCATGCACGCTCTATGTGCGCCATCCTGAGTTCTTCCGCGACCGTGAGCCGTGGAGCACCATCAATATGTCGTACGACAACTATAACGGCGACGAGCTGCGGTCGTTCGACCAGAGCGACATTCGCGACCTGAAGCAGAATCTGAAGCGATGAGAGGGCATCCATGCCGCAACGCATTGTTTATGCTACTAACGAATCTAATATAAATTACTTATAGCCCCTATTCTATGAAAAATATCAAGATTTTCGCACTGCTCGCAGCACTGATGCTGCCCTTTGCTGCCAATGCGCAGCATCAATATGTGGTGAATGCAAAGAAACTTGGCGCTCCGGTGCAGCCCACAATGTATGGAATCTTTTTCGAAGACATTAACTTCGGTGCCGATGGCGGTCTCTATGCCGAGCTCATCGAAAACCGCTCATTTGAGTTTCCGCAGCAGTTGATGGGGTGGAACATCTTCGGCAACGTGGCCGTCAGAGATGTTAATCCAGCCTTCGAACGCAATCCGCACTACGTGACTCTTTCCGATCCCGGTCATCACGACAAGTTCACCGGAGTGGAGAACCACGGTTTCTTCGGCATAGGACTGAAGAGTGGCATGGATTATCTGTTTTCCGTTTTTGCCCGTACGGGTGGCAAGAGCCGCATTCGCGTCGAACTTGTCGATGCCGACAATAATCCCATTGCCAAGCAGAGCATCGATGTCAGCGGTGGTGAGTGGAAGAAATATACCGCCACCCTACGCTCGCCAAAGACCGACGCCAAAGGTTTTTTGCGCATATTTCTCGAGTCGCCCGCAAGTGTAGATCTCGACCATGTGAGTCTCTTCCCCGCTGATAACTGGAACGGACTGCGTCGCGATCTTGTCAACGACCTCAAGGATCTCCATCCAGGTGTGTTCCGCTTCCCCGGAGGATGCATCGTGGAGGGCACAACACTTGCCGAGCGTTATCAGTGGAAGAACACTGTCGGGCCGGCAGAGAACCGTCCGCTGAACCAGAACAGATGGAACTTCACGTTCCCACACCGACTGTTCCCGAACTATTTCCAAAGCGGTGGACTCGGATTCTACGAGCTCTTCCTGCTCTCCGAAGAGATTGGTGCGCAGGCATTGCCTGTGGTCAGTGTCGGTTTGGCATGCCAGTATCAGAATCGCGACGACGAGGCTGATGTGGTGCATGTGCCTGTCGATCAGTTGCAGCCATACATCGATGATGCCCTCGACCTGATTGAGTTTGCCAATGGCGCAACCGATACGCCGTGGGGAAAGGTGCGTGCCGAGATGGGACATCCTGCTCCGTTCAACCTCCAGCAGATAGCTGTCGGCAATGAGCAGTGGGGAGAGCTCTACGCCGAGCGCCTTGTGAAATTCGTTGATGCTATCCGTGCGCGTTATCCTCAAATGAAGATAGTCGGTTCGAGCGGTCCAAGTCCCGACGACAGCGAGGGTAAACAGTTCACTTACGGGTGGGAGCAGATGCGCCGACTGAAAGTCGATCTTGTGGATGAACATTTCTATCGCAATCAAGACTGGTTCATGCAGAATGTTGCGCGCTACGACAATTACGACCGTCGCGGGCCTCGTGTCTTTGCCGGTGAGTATGCGTGCCATGTGAAGGAGCCCCCTGTGGGAGTGCCCGAGGGTAAGAATGTCTTCGAAGCAGCACTCTGCGAAGCCGCTGTCATGACTGGTTTTGAGCGCAATGCCGACATCGTTCATATGGCCACCTACGCTCCGCTCTTCGCTCACGAGGAAGGGTGGCAGTGGCGTCCCGACCTTATCTGGATGGACAACCTCTCCACCGTGCGCACCCCTAACTACTACGTGCAGCAGATGTTTGCATGTAACGCTGGCACCAACGTGTTGCAACTGACCGAAGACAAACAACCCGTCACCGGTCAGGATGGGCTTTGCGCAAGTGCCGTATATGATAAAAACACGGGTAAGTATATTCTGAAAATAGTGAATACCGCTGATGCCGAGAAAGCCATTTCGGTCACCTTCCGCGGTGTGAAAACACTGGGCGACGGCACTGTCGTAACACTCCATTCCGATCGCATGGATGCCGTCAACACGGTGAAGAACAAGAATGTTGTCGTTCCGCAGACCTCACGCATCACCTGTCCCGGCAATATCCTCTCCATCACCATCCCCGCCAAGACCTTCGCCCTCTACTGCTTCTGAGCGAGATGGCTGTCAGTTATAGGCGTGCACGACATTTTTAAACATATTCCGTCGCTTTTGCGAGGAAAATATACAAAAAAAGAATCCCAACCTTTCGGCTGGGATTCTTGCGCTCCAGGATGGGCTTGAACCAACGACCCCCTGATTAACAGTCAGGTGCTCTAACCAACTGAGCTACTGAAGCAGTGATTCAGATTTTCTGAATGCGGATGCAAAAGTAAGTTGTTTTTTTCGTTCTACCAAACTTTTTGCAAAAAAAATTCCTTAAGTGATGAAAAATTGAACAAATAAAGGATGAAAAGTGTGCTTTTATTCTTTTATTATTGTATTTTTGCATGCAAAACATATGATGTGTATGAATATTAGGAAAAGTTTGCTGATGTTGATGTTGTCGGTTTTCGGTTTGACGTGTAGCGCGCAGTCCGACGACGGGCATAATTTCACCGTTGCGAAGAATATGGACGTGTTTACGTCTATCTACAAGAACCTTGACATGCTCTACGTTGACACTCTCGATGCCGACGAGGTGATTGGCAATGGCATCAACTCGATGCTCCGTTCGCTGGATCCATATACGACGTACTATCCCGAGGATAAGATGTCGGACTGGCGAATGAAGGTGCAGGGCAAGTATGCAGGAATAGGTGCGATGATACGGTATAACATGAAGTTGAAGAACACCGTCATCATTGAGCCTTACGAGGGTATGCCTGCCGCTGAGGTGGGACTCAAGAAGGGCGACATAATCCTTGCCATCGACGACTCTACGATGGTTGGCAAGTCGAGCGACTATGTCAGTCAGCATCTGCGTGGCGACGCCGGCACATCGTTTGTGCTGAAGATAAAGCGCCCGAGCACAGGCAAGACGATGAAGATGAAAATCACCCGTCGTGCCATAACCACTCCTGCCGTGTCGTATTATGGACTCGACGACGACGGTGTGGGCTACATCGGACTCAACCAGTTTATAGAGAACTGTTCGAAAGATGTGCGACGAGCTTTCATCGAGATGAAGAAGAACGGCATGAAGGCTCTGGTGTTCGACCTGCGCGACAATGGCGGTGGACTCGAACAGGAAGCGGTGAACATTGTCAATATGTTTATCCCCAACGGCAAACTCGTTGTCTCCAACCGCGGTAAGCTGAAGAGCCAAGACAAGAATTACTACACCACCGTTGAGCCTATCGACACCGTGATGCCCATTGTGGTGCTTGTGAATGGCAACACAGCCAGTGCAAGCGAGATAACAAGCGGTGCCCTGCAAGACTTCGACCGCGCTGTGATAATGGGCACACGCACCTATGGAAAGGGACTTGTACAGATGACTGTCGAGGTTCCGTACAACGGTATCATGATGCTCACGTCGAATAAGTATTACATTCCCAGCGGTCGTTGCATCCAGGCCATCAACTACAAGCACGACCGCGGCGGTTATGTAGAGCATGTGCCCGATTCGCTCACACATGTCTTCTATACTGCCAGAGGCCGCGAGGTTAGGGATGGTGGCGGTATAATGCCCGATGTAGAGGTAAAGCCCGACACGATGTCGAATATCGCTGCTTACCTTCAGAGCGTAGATTCTACCGAGACGCTGCATCAGTACGAGGTGGAATATATGGCCAAATACCCGACAATAGCACCGGCAAAGGATTTTGAACTTTCCGACGACGACTACGAGGAGTTTAAGCGGATGGTGATAGAGAACGATTTCAAGTACGACCGCGGTAGCGAGACAATACTGCGTGAGTTGAAGAAGATAGCTCAGTTTGAGGGATACTACGACGGTGCTAAAGAAGAATTCGACAATCTGGAAAAGAAACTGAAGCACAATGTGGAGCGCGATCTCGACTTCAACCGCGACGAGATAAAGCAGATGATCAGCGTCGATCTCGCCACGGCATATTATTTCCAGGCTGGCGGTGTGGTGTGCAATCTGAAATACGACAAGGCAATGGCTGAAGCACGCCGACTGCTGAATAGCATTGATGAATACAACTCCATCCTCTCAGGAGCGAAGTCGGCAGAGCAGACACAGTCGGCAGAGCCCGTTGAGCAATAGGATGGTCAGGTGCAGACAGTCGCCACGCGTCGGTCGAAGCGGTGGAGTGGTTCCGCGGTCATGCTTTTATTATACGATAAAAATATCTAAACAAATACTATTAAAAACCTTAAATTGTGAATATCGTTATGCGTAGATTGATTATTACGATGTTGGCAGTAGTGGTTGTGTTGTGTGTTTCGTGCCAAGCCACAGCCAGTGATAATGTCTTGCAGGGCAAGAAGGTCCTGCTTGTCTATGGCGGTTGGGATGGCCATCAGCCTCGTGAGTGTATGGAATTGCTTAAGCCTTGGCTTGAGAGTGAGGGTGCTATAGTGGAGACGAGCACCGATTTGAACGTATATACCGACAAGGCACTGATGCAGACCATCGACCTTGTGGTGCAATGTTGGACAATGGGAACAATTACCGGCGAGCAGGAGAGCGGACTCACAGAAGCCGTGCGCGGTGGTATGGGACTCGCAGGATGGCACGGAGGACTGGGCGATGCCTTCCGCAATAACACCGAGTACCAGTTTATGGTAGGCGGTCAGTGGGTGGCTCATCCAGGTGGAACAGTCGATTACGATGTGGATATCAAGGACAAGAAAGACCCCGTGACGAAAGGATTGAAGAGATTTCACATGAAGTCGGAGCAGTACTACATGCATGTCGATCCCAGCGTGAAGGTACTTGCCACCACCACTTTCGACGGCGAGGCAGGTGCACCATGGATCAAGGGTGTCGTGATGCCCGTGGTGTGGAAAAAGCATTATGGCAGCGGTCGCGTGTTCTATTCGTCGCTGTGCCACTCGGCGAGCGATTTCGAAGTGCCCGAGGCATTAGAGATAATGAAGCGGGGAATAGAGTGGGCAGTCCTTTCGCGCGAGAGTGCCAAGACTGGAAAGGACAAGTAATCCAACGACAGGAAAGCCTTTGAAAACTGATAAAGAAAGGGTAAATAGCATATAAACGTTTAGATGCTTTTTGCCTAACGGAAAAATTTGCTAGCAAAATTTTGAATAGATGGGCTCTTTAATGCGGGTAAAGGGCCTCTTTATTAGAAATTTTGCTAGCAAAATTTCGAGTG
>CACZRN010000103.1 GCA_902783625.1 uncultured Prevotellaceae bacterium | reverse complement strand
TTTATTGTTCTTCTTGTTTTTATTGTTTTTCGTTACCTCGTTAACGCTATCGTTGCTGTTTGTATTCATCGGCACTTCAGGCAGATTGAGCTGTGGCACCATTCCCTCCCAATCGTCGTCGAACTTCAACACGGGCTCATAGATTTCGAAATCGGGTATATCGAGCTCGAGTTTCTCGTCGATGCGATAGGGCACGTTATCGTCGTCGTGTACCACTTCTACCCTCACCATCGCTATTCCCTGGGCCAGTATGCCCAGCTCGCGGGCTGCTCCCCATGAGAGATCTATTATTCTCCCGCGGTGATATGGGCCTCGGTCGTTCACACGCACGATGACTTCTTTGCCGTTGGCAGGATTTATCACCTTCAGTCGCGTGCCGAAAGGATACTTCAGGTGGGCGCAAGTGAGGCTGTCGCGATGGAGTCGCTCGCCGCTTGCCGTACGCCGGCCAATGAACTTTTTAGCATAATAAGAGGCTTTGCCTGTCTGCGACTGTGCGTGCAGACTGGCAGAGCCCCACATGAGTATTATAGCTAAAAGTGATAAGACTATTTCCTTTCTCACGCGCTTTCAGTTTCGTTAGACAATGCCCTGCGCCATCATGGCGTTGGCCACTTTCATGAATCCGGCGATATTTGCGCCTTTCACGTAGTCGATGTATCCGTCGGCTTCGGTGCCATACTTCACGCACTGCTCGTGGATCGACGACATTATATAGTGCAGTTTCTCGTCTACTTCCTGATTGCTCCAGCTCAGTCGCATCGAGTTCTGCGTCATTTCCAGTCCCGATGTTGCCACGCCGCCGGCGTTCACTGCCTTACCTGGTGCAAAGAGGGTCTTCGTTGCTACGAACTTCTCGGCAGCCTCAGCTGTGCATCCCATGTTCGACACCTCGGCCACGCAGATAGGATTGTTGGCCAGGATGTGGTCGGCATCTTCGCCGTTGAGCTCGTTCTGCGTTGCGCATGGCATGTAGATGTCGACTTTCTGCTCCCATGGCTTATGGCCGGGGAAGAACTTCGAGCCTGGGAACTCTTCCTCGTATGGCTGGCAGACGTCGTTGCCAGAGGCACGGAGTTCGAGCATATAGGCGATCTTCTCTTCGTCGAGGCCGGCAGGATCGTAGATGTAGCCGTCGGGACCGCTGATGGTAACCACCTTTGCACCGAGCTCCGTAGCCTTCTTGGCGGCTCCCCATGCCACATTGCCGAAGCCTGAGATGGCGATTGTCTTGCCCTTTATCTCTTCTCCGCGAGTTGAGAGCATGTGGTTGACAAAGTAGATTGCGCCGTAGCCTGTTGCCTCGGGACGTATGCGTGAGCCTCCGAATTCGAGGCCTTTACCTGTGAGCACGCCCTGGAACTGATGAGTGAGCTTCTTGTACATACCGAAGAGGTAACCTATCTCGCGTCCGCCCACGCCGATATCGCCAGCCGGTACGTCCTCGTCGGGACCGATGTGGCGATAGAGTTCTGTCATGAATGCCTGACAGAAACGCATTACCTCAGCATCGGAACGACCACGGATAGAGAAATCTGATCCGCCTTTGCCGCCGCCCATAGGCAGTGTGGTGAGGGCGTTCTTGAATGTCTGCTCGAATCCGAGGAACTTCAGTATCGAGAGATTCACCGATGGGTGGAAGCGCAGACCGCCCTTGTAGGGGCCGATGGCACTATTGTATTGCACACGGTAACCGATGTTCACATGCACCTCCCCGTTATCATCGGTCCAAGGCACACGGAACGTGATTATCCGCTCGGGCTCGACAAGGCGCTCAATGAGCTTAGCCTTCTCAAACTCGGGGTGCTGGTTGTAAACGTCTTCAATCGACAGTAGCACTTCGCGTACTGCCTGCAAATACTCTGACTCGCCTGGATGCTTGCGCTCCAGGTCTTGCATGATTTTCTCTACATTCATAGTAGCCTTGTCTTTTTTGTAGATCTGTAATATTTATTGTTTATAACAAAACGGCCTGATGGCTTATTGTCAAAAGATTATACAAAAGTAAGGCTTTTATTTGTCACTTCCAAATAAAACGCCGGAAATTTACATAAACTCAAATTGTTTCACGGAAAAGAGGCGATGGAAACACCCCCCGAAAACGCCTGTTTTTAACTTCTCTTAACGCGCGAGAATGCAAGAATTTCAAAATAAAAATCGCGAGGTCGAAAATACGCGAGTTTTGAGCACTTTTCTTAAAATGCTGTATTACAGTTGATTATCGGATTTGAATGCTCCAAAACGACTAAAAAACGCGCATTTTTGCCCCGAAAAAGGCGAAAAATGACGCTTTTTTTGCTCAACAGAAAGCCTCTTTGACGGCATTAAAGAGCCTCTTTAATGGCATTAACCCATTGGATTGACTTCATTAAAAGGCCTCTTTAATGAAAAATGACCATTTTTCCACCCCCGAAAACGCAATTTTTTTTCTATTTTTCATGATTTTCTTAAATGGACTGAGTACAAATAAGACCACCGCCGAGAGCACCAGAAAAAATGTTTCACGCACGTTTTTTTACGCAAAAACACCTCCCGATTCTTGTTTGTCTACATTTTTTCTTATATTTGCGACATAAAACTGTTCAAATGCAACACAACTGTCATCGTTTCTTATTGTTTGTCGTTCTTGCCCTGTTCTTTTCATCGGGCAATGCCACAAGCCGCAGGTCGCAAAAGCCAGGAAGCCCGTCGAACCCCATCTCGCTATCATCGCTTCTCGACGAGATGATGGACCGCCGGGCTGTCACCGAGTTTCCTGCTCCGTTCTACCAGACTGCTCAGACGACCAGCTACGACCGCCGCTCGGTTGCTCCCGACGTGCCTGGGTGGTATGGCAACGAGGACGGACGGGGATTTATTTGTACCGAGCAGAACAATGGCCGCACGGAGCGCGTACTCTTCGACGAGGAAGGGCCCGGAGCAGTAACACGGCTGTGGATAACGACGAGCGACAAGCAGGGCACGCTGAGGTTCTACTTCGACGGTGAGCAGGAAGCGAGCGTCGTCATACCAGCTTTCGACCTGAACATGTTCCCGATTCCTATGGGCAAAGGTCTGATGTTCAACCACTCTCGATACAGCACCGCCACCCACGACCGCGGCGGAAACACCAGCTATCTGCCAATGCCATACGAGCGGTCGCTGAAAATAACACTCGAGGACGGCGATACGGAACTAAGAATTGTGCGCTATTATCAGGTAGGCTTCCGTCGATATGAGGCGAATACGGCAGTGCGGTCGTTCACGCTCGAGGAGATGGAACAATGTCGCACAAAAATGGAGAAGGTGAATGTACAGCTGCTCAATCCCAGGCCATACGGAAAGGGGAAGGTTAAGAAGGCAAAGATGACGGGGACCAACTCATTGACGATAAACCGCCGGAATGCAGCGATATACGGGATAAACCTCCGACTCAGCGATGAGGCACGACAGCATTATGCCGACGTCATGAACAAGACTAAAATACAGATACTCTTCGACGGAACGCAGTGTGTAGATGTCCCACTGTGCGACTTCTTCGCCGGAGGAAGGGATGGCGCAGAGCTGAAAGGCTGGTACACCGACTGCGATGGCGCGGGGACAATGCACAGCCGATGGATAATGCCGTTCCGACAGAAGGCCGAAGTGAGGTTCAAGTGTCAGGGCGAGGTGCCGTTCGCAGGCGACGTGGAGATAATCACCGACCGCAACGCCCGCACGCCGAACACACTCTACTTCCACGCCTCAGGCCACGAGGAGCAGACCGTCAGCGTAAGCAACATGTTCAACACACTCGAAGTGTATGAATGGAACTTCGCCACGATACGAGGGCGAGGGGTGTACGTAGGCGACGTCCTTGCAGCGAACAACAGGCTGAGAGCACGCACCGACGACACCGACGACAACTACTGGAAGGAATGGTATGGCGAGGGCGACGAGAAGATATGGATAGACGACGACCGCTTCCCATCATACCACGGCACAGGGACAGAAGACTACTACAACTGCTCATGGTCGCCCCCGGTGCCAACCATGCTGACACCCTACGGCGGTGTACCGCGAGTGGACGACGTGAAGGGCAACCGCGGATGGATGACGTGGCAGAGAGTAAGACTGCTCGACACCATGACATTCCGAAAAGGCATGAAGTTCAACTTCGAGATAGAAGGATGGTCGATGGGACAGATAGACGTAAGCAACTCATATTTCTGGTACGGCGACCTGAAAAAGTGAAAAGTAAAGAGTGAAAAGTATAAATAGCAGACAATAGAATGAGAAGCAACATACCCGAACAGTGGAACAAGTTCATCCTGAAGGATGTGACGTTCGTCAACCTTATGATGCGCCGCATCTACAACGTGCTCATCGTGGCAAACCCCTATGACGCCTTTATGCTCGAGGACGACGGCCGCATAGAGGAGAAAATCTATAACGAGTATATGGAGCTGGGCCTTCGCTATCCGCCCACGTTCACGCAGGTAAGCACAGAGCAGGAGGCCGAGGAAGTGCTCAGCAAAACCAACATCGACCTCGTAATCTGTATGCCTGGCAACGCCGACAACGACGCGTTCAGCATCGCAAGGAGCATAAAGGCGCGCTTCCCCGAGATACACTGCGTGGTGCTCACACCGTTCTCGCACGGACTCACACGACGCATGGAAGACGAAGACCTGTCGATATTCGACTATGTGTTCTGCTGGCTGGGAAACACCAACCTCATCCTCTCGATAATAAAACTCATCGAGGACAAGATGAATCTGGACCACGATATTCGCGAGGGTGGCGTGCAGATGATTCTGCTCGTGGAAGACAGCATACGCTTCTATTCGAGCATACTGCCAAACCTATACAACTACATTCTGCTGCAAAGCCAGAGCTTCGCTACCGAGGCACTGAACCGACACGCCGCCACTCTGCGCATGAGAGGACGGCCGAAGGTGGTGCTGGCACGCAGCTATGAAGAGGCAATCGACGTGTATAAGCGCTATTCGCAGAATGTCTTGGGCGTCATCAGCGACGTCAGATTCCCGATGAAATCGTCGCCGGAGAAGTCATCTTACGGCAACAAGGTGGAGAAAGACTCCGAGGCCGGACTGAAACTGCTGCGGGCCATACGCGCCGACAACGAGTATGTGCCGCTCATCATGGAGAGTTCAGAGTCGGAAAACCGTGCCAAAGCCGAGGCCGAAGGATTCCGATTCGTTGACAAAAACTCAAAGAAGATGAGCCTCGACCTGCGACATATTCTCGAGGAGCACATGGGATTCGGCGACTTCATATTCCGCGATCCGCAGACACACGAAGAGGTGATGCGAGTGAGTTCGCTGAAAGAGTTACAGGACAACATCTTCAAGATACCGCGTGAGTCGATGCTCTACCACGTATCGCGCAACCACATGAGCCGCTGGCTGTCGGCAAGGGCGATATTCCCGGTGTCGGAATTCCTGAAAGACGTGACGTGGCACAAGCTGCAGGACGTGGATGCTCACCGGCAGATTATCTTCGACGCCATAGTGCAGTACCGCCACATGAAGAACATCGGCGTGGTGGCAGTGTTCGACCGCATGAAGTTCGACTCATATTCCCACTTCGCACGCATCGGTGAGGGATCGCTCGGAGGAAAGGGACGCGGACTGGCATTCCTCGACAACATCGTGAAGATGCACCCCGAGTTCCAACAGTACGACGGCGTGAAGGTACAGATACCTAAGACGGTGGTGCTCTGCACCGATATCTTCGACCGTTTCATGGAGCAGAACAACCTCTACCCCATCGCGCTGAGCGACATGCCCGACCAGGAGATACTCGACCACTTCCTCCACGCCCAACTGCCCGACGAGTATATCGAAGACTTCCTCATCTTCTTCGAGGCCACGCGCTCACCGATAGCAGTGCGCTCGTCGTCGCTACTCGAGGATGCACACTACCAGCCCTACGCCGGAGTGTACAGCACATACATGATTCCTTATCTCGATGACCGCGAGGAGATGCTTCGCATGCTGGCATGCGCAATAAAAGGCGTGTATGCATCGGTATTCTACCGCGACTCGAAGACTTACATGTCGGCAACGAGCAATGTGATCGACCAAGAAAAAATGGCTGTGATACTGCAGGAGGTGGTGGGACATCAATACGGCAACCGCTTCTACCCGAATTTCAGCGGTGTGCTGCGCTCAATAAACTACTATCCCATCGGTGACGAGCGCTCCGAGGAGGGAATAGCGTCGCTGGCGCTGGGACTGGGAAAATACATCGTCGATGGCGGACAGACGCTACGTGTGTCGCCATATCACCCGCATCAGGTGCTACAGACAAGCGAGACCGACACCGCGCTACGCGAGACGCAGACACAGTTCTATGCCCTTGATCTCGACCGTGTGGGAACTGACTTCAAAGTAGATGACGGGTTCAACATCCTGAAACTAAAGGTGAGAGAGGCCGAGCGCGACCGATCGCTCAATTATATCGCCTCGACCTACGACCCTTACGACCAGATAATCCGCGACGGCATCTATGAGGGCGGGCGCAAGATAATATCGTTCTGCGGCGTGCTGCAGCAGGGTGTGTTCCCATTGCCAGAGCTCCTGCAGCTTTCGATGAAGCACGGAGCCGAAAGCATGCGCCGACCAGTGGAGATTGAGTTCGCCTGCAACCTTAACAACGACCGCACCGGCGAGTTGTATCTGCTGCAGATAAGGCCTATCGTGGACACAAAGCAGGTACTCAACGAAGACCTCACGCAAATAGCCGACGAGGCTTGTCTGCTGCGCTCACACAACTCGCTCGGACACGGAATCAACGACGAGGTTACCGATGTCGTTTACGTGAAGACCGACGACACATTCACCGCACAGAACAATCCCTTCATCGCTGAAGAGATAGAGAAGATGAACCGCCAGTTTACAGCCGACAAGCGCGGATACATACTCATAGGCCCGGGCCGGTGGGGATCGAGCGATTCGTGGCTCGGCATACCAGTGAAGTGGCCGCATATCTCGCAGGCAAGGTTGATAGTGGAGACAGCACTGAAGAACTACCGCGTAGATCCAAGCCAGGGAACACACTTCTTCCAGAACCTGACTTCATTCGGAGTGGGCTATTTCACCATCGACGAGAATTCCGGCAACGGCTTCTTCCGCAAGGAACAACTCGACGCCATCGACGCCGTGGAGGAGACAAAATACCTCCGACACATACGTTTCGAACACCCACTGACAATAATGATGGACGGCAAAAAGCAGGAAGGAGTTGTGCTGAAAAACAAGTTATAGTTGACGTAAATCAATAAAAACCAATAAATTGGCAATTGTTCATCGAAACAGTTGCCAATTTTTCTGGAAACCTATATCTTTGCATCGTGTTTTTCATGGTATTAGATTTAAGGTTAACAAAGATTGGGACTCGGCGGAGCCCCATTTTTTTTGCCCATACCCCAACAGCCCCATAACCGCCAACCCAAACCCTCTCCCCGCACACATCCCTTCCTCCCTGCCCCATAAGCCATCGCCCCGCCCTCACTTAACCCCATTTCATCGCCCAACATGCCATCGCCCCTTTTTCCTTTACTCCCATTCCATCGCCCAAGAAATCATCCCCCCACAGCCCCCATGTGCATTGCCTTTCGCAGCATACAAAACCAGCAATAAATAATTTTGCTAGCAAAATTTCGAATAGAAAGCCTCTTTAATGACATTAGATGGGCTCTTTACCAGAAATTTT
>CACZRN010000102.1 GCA_902783625.1 uncultured Prevotellaceae bacterium | reverse complement strand
CCCGACTTCAGGCCTGGTATGTCGTAGAAGTTCAGCGAGGTGAGCTCAGTGCCGTCGATAAATACTCCGTAGTTCTTTACGTCGTAGTTCACCGTCACGTTTAACCATTCCGTACTAATGTCTGAATTCTTAACATTATACTGATACGAAACTTTTTGGGGAATCTTCTTCAAATTGTCTGATATCACCATCCAGCCTGGATCGTTACTGAGCAGAGTCACCGGTTTGTTCGTCATCTCGGAATAAAAATTCTTTATGCGCGAGGCATCGGTGGTGTTCACGTACAAAGCCCAGCAGTCGTTTGTAGTGCCGTTGGTGCTCATTGTCTGGAACCGGCGTGTGGAGATTTGGGGATTTATATCTGCAGAAGTCAGGAAGATGTTGTTTTCAAGTTCCAAATGGGTCAGGTAATTATTCTTGCAATTTAATCTGGTAAGCCTCACATTCTTAGACAGATTCAGCGTTGCCAGCTGATTGTCATGACATTCTAATCTTTCCAACAACTCGCAATCATTTAGGTAAAGCGATGTTAGATTATTTTCATAACACACAAGTTCTTCCAATAAAATTTTATTAGATAAATCTATCGACCTCAACTTGTTTGCATGACATTCCAGAGTTTTTAATTTTGTATTGTCTGAAGATAACTTCAGCGTTGTTAAGGAATTATTATAGCAACAAAGAGTTTCCAGAAGTGTACACTTTGTCACATCCAGTGTGGTCAACTTATTATTATTACAAAAAATACTCTCCAAAGCTGTATTCTTTGTCAAATCGAGTGATGCTATTTGATTATCGTAACATTGTAAATGATACAAAGCAGGATTATTCGTCAAAACAAGTGACGTCAGATTGTTTTCAGCACAGTGGAGACTCCGCAATTTTGTATTATTCGACAAAACGAGCGAAGTCAAATGATTGCGATAGCAAGACAAACTCGACAAAATCGAAAGAGAGCTCACATTAAGTGAAGTCAAATTCAAAGAATTGCAGCTTAGTTCTGTAAGATATATATTCTTTGAGACGTCGAGCGAACTCAATGAGTTTCCGCTACAATAAAAAAACTGCATTTTCGTATTCTTCGATACATCGAGCGAGGTCAGCTGATTATCACTACAATTAAACCTATATAGTTCTGTATTTTTCGATACATCGAGCGAGGTCAACTGATTATTTTGACAAAAAAATTGTTGTATTTTTGTATTCTTCGATACATCGAGCGATGTCAGCAGATTATTAGAGCAGGTCAAAGTATTCAACTCTGTAAAATACTCGACACCTTTCAGCGACATGATTTTCTTGTTACTCACATCGATCGAGGTAACACTCGCGAGCTGGCTGTCAGAGATGGTACCGCCGACTGAGACACCAGTCAAGTTAGAGACAACCACACGAAAAGCAGCATCGGGAAAGTTGGTAGAGTTGAGCACCACAGATGCGCGCGAGCCCGTAGCTATCGCCACGAATGCCAAAATCAAAAGTATAAGTTTCTTCATATCAGTATTGGTTTTGTTATTATTTCTTTTATCTCAAACTCGTGGAAACACATGTTTTTCAGAGTTTTTGCACCATGTAGAGAAGCATGTGTGCATATTCCGCTTCAAATTTAAATAAGAAGGATAAAATTACCCCCCCATTTTGTTAAATTTCGTTAACGACTGCGATTTTTATACATAGACGCCTCTCATCTTCAATATAAAGCCCCTTATCTTTGGCATAAAAGCCTCTTATATTCAACATAACAAGCCCTTATCCCGCACATAAGAGGCTCTTTAATGCTGACATTCAACATTTTTCAGAGAAGGCAATCCGAATGGTGACAATGGCAAGAATGGTGACAAAGTCACCGAAAACATGCCGCAAACGCCCTGAAAATGGGGAAAAGTGACACGGGTGACACGGTGACACGGTGACAACAAATAGGGTGTTATACGACCAATTTTAACAAATGGTATCATGGTATCACGGTACCGTTTGTTAAAAATCACCCCTTACACCCATGTTTTTGATACCGTGATACCGTGATGCCGTTGATACCGTGCTATGTCGTTTCACTCCATGAAGTCTGGCTGCGTCTCGGCATAGAGTAAACTCTCTGCACTCGACTTGCACAAACATTTCCCGTTGGTACCATTTAGGAAAAAAAGACATCGCCACGAAAGTGTTACCTATCGTGACGATGCCTTATGAAACATGCATCATCTGCTATCTGCAGAGACTACTACACGCTGTAGAGGTTGACGAGAGTCTCATAGAGCTCCTGCTTGCCGCTGTACTGCTTGGGCTCGCCGTTTGCCTTGGCATAGGCTACGAGGTCTTCCAGAGAGAGACGTCCCTCCTCGAAATCCTTGCCCTTGCCGGCGTCGAATGATGCGTAGCGCTCTTTGAGCATCGTGGGCAGTGGCGACTCTTCGAGTATGGCGGCAGCTGAGAGCAGTCCGCGTGCCATGGCGTCCATACCGCTGATGTGGGCTATGAAGATGTCTTCAGGGTCGGTGCTGTTGCGACGCAGCTTGGCATCGAAGTTCATACCGCCGTTGCCGAGACCACCGTTACGGATTACCTGAAGCATGGCCTGAGTGATTTCGTAATTGTCGATAGGGAATTGGTCGGTGTCCCATCCGTTCTGTGCGTCACCGCGGTTTGCATCGATAGAGCCCAGCAGACCATTATCGACAGCCACGGCGAGCTCGTGCTCAAAGGTGTGCCCGGCAAGTGTGGCATGGTTAACCTCGATATTCACTTTGAAGTCTTTGTCTAATCCATGCGCACGAAGGAATCCTATCACCGTCTCGGTATCGACGTCGTACTGGTGCTTGGTTGGCTCCATGGGTTTCGGCTCCACAAGGAAAGTGCCTTTGAATCCGTTCTTGCGACCATAGTCGCGGGCTTTGGTGAGCATCATGGCAAGATGTTCTTTCTCGCGTTGCATCTGTGTGTTGAGCAAGCTCTGATAACCTTCGCGACCACCCCAGAACACATAGTTTGTACCTCCGAGTTTGATGGTGGCGTCGATGGCATTCTTTATCTGCACCGCAGCACGTGCCACAACGTCGAAGTCGGGGTTGGTGGCGGCACCGTTCATGTAGCGTTTATGTCCGAACACGTTGGCTGTGCCCCACAGGAGTTTTATACCCGTTGCCTTCATCTTCTCGAGGGCATAGTCGGTTATCTCCTTCATCCTGCGCTCATACTCTTCGATAGTGTCGGGCTCTTCGATGAGATCGATATCGTGGAAGCAGAAATACTCGATGCCCAGTTTCTGCATAATCTCGAATCCGGCATCCATCTTGTCTTTCGCTCTCTGCATAGGATCGCTGGCCTTATTCCACTCGTATGTGCGTGTCTCGCCGCCGAATTGGTCGCTGGAGGCATGGCCGAGTGTGTGCCACCATGCCATGGCGAACTTCAACCAGTCTTTCATCTTCTTGCCCATCACGATGCGGTCGGCATCGTAATAATGAAACGCCATGGGATTTTTACTTTCACTTCCCTCGAAAGGAATCTTTCCGATTTGTGGATAATACTGTTTTGTCATATTAGTTATAAGTTTTATAAATTATAGCTTGTTATAGAATGTTTCTCTCAAGTATCTCTTTCCATCTGCCGTATGCCGACCTGTACTCCTCGGCGCGAGTCACATCAGGCTCAATTACCTTTATCTTCCTAAGCGTGGAGAATGCCTCGGTGTTGTCGGCATAGATGCCCACACCCATACCAGCCGCACGTGCGGCACCGACAGATCCGTCGGTGTCGTAGATGTCGATTGTGGCACCTGTCACTCCTGCCAGCGTCGCCTTGAAGATGTCGCTGAGGAACATGTTGGCATTGCCTGCGTGGATAACGCTCACGGGCATCCCTATCTGCTCCATCACATCGATTCCGTATTTGAAAGCGAACACTATCCCCTCCTGCGCCGCACGCATCAAATGCTGCTTAGTATGCCTGTTGAAATCGATTCCATGAATAGAGCATCCCACTTCCTTGTTCTGCAGTATACGCTCTGCCCCATTTCCAAAGGGCAGTATGCTAACACCCTCACTACCGATGGGCACGCTTGCAGCGACGGCATTCATAGCTGCATAGCTCATGCCGGCATCGGCAACATTGCGCCGTATCCACGAATTGAGTATGCCCGTGCCATTCAGGCAATGCATCACACCAAGCCTGTCAACATCGGGGCTGTAGTTGACATGAGCGAAGATGTTCACCCTCGACAACGCATCGTGGGCCACAACACCGCTCACACCATACACCACTCCTGACGTGCCTGCGGTAGAGGCTATCTCGCCAGGGTTGAATACATTCAGCGACAGTGCGTTGTTAGGCTGGTCGCCAGCGCGATAGGTGATTGGTGTACCCTCAGCAAGTCCAAGGTCATCAGCGGCTGAGCGCATAAGACGCCCTTGCTCACTGAACGTGGGTACTATCTCGGGGAGAATAGTTTGTGGAAATCCGAAATAATCCATAAGAAAACCAGCGGGACGCTTGTCGTGGAAGTCCCAAAGCATCATCTCCGACAGTCCGCTGATTGTAGTGCAGCAGTTGCCACTCATCCTCATTGCCACATAGTCGCCAGGGAGCATTATCTTGTGAATGCGCTCAAACAACTGCGGCTCGTTTTCCTTTACCCATGCCAGTTTCGACGCCGTGAAATTGCCTGGCGAGTTAAGCAAATGCGACAGACATTGTTCGCTGCCCAACTCATTGAACGCTCTTTCGCCGAAAGGCACACCACGCGAGTCGCACCAGATGATTGCAGGACGGAGCACATGCATCGACTCATCGACGCACACCAGTCCGTGCATCTGATAGCTGATGCCTATGGCAGCAATGTCGTGTGCATCGATCTCCGACGCTGCCAACACCTCGCGAGTGCTTTGCCTCAGATAATCCCACCATGAGTCTGGATCCTGCTCTGCCCATCCCTGACGGAGCGACATAATAGGAGCTTCCTGCTTGGGATTGAATGCCGAAGCGACAACACGTCCGCTTTGCGACTCTACAATGCTCGCCTTGACCGACGAGCTACCTATATCATAACCTAATAAATACATTGTTTTTCTTGAGGCTTGTTTATTGATTTAAGGGTATTCTATATATTTCTGTCTTTGTTTTTATTCCACTTCTACGGAAAGAGTTTTCTCACCATTGTATGTCATCGCCGCTATATCCACCCGCCGACCAATCATCTCCTCATCGACAGGTATGCTCACATACACCGTGCTGGTATAATACTCAGGTCTGCCATTGCGGGCATGGACAATGCGAAGCTTGTATGCTTCATCGGCTACCGACTCTTTCACCACGCCAACATTATGCACCGCCTTAGGGTCATCTGCCTCGCCCGACTTAATATCGAGTCTCATGTTCAGCCATTTGCCATCATCGCTCTGCCAAAGGCTGGAAAGAGTGAGCGGGTCATACGACAGTTTTTCACCCTCCTTGGGAACAGCCGGTTTCATTACAAACACTTGGGCGATGCTAAATGGCGACACGCCATCTTCGTTGTCGTAGAAATAGAGGAGAGAGCGATAGAGCGAATCGGGAGTGGTGGCCCACGATGCTGTGGCATGCGAGGCAAGAGTGATGTTTCTGCCCCCATCAGTTGTGAAGACGTCGACCTTGCCTTTTGCTACAGTATGAGCCATGCCGAACTCGGCTGTCAGATGTGAATATTTCCCTTCGCCCGACTCATAGGCATCGGTCGTGCACGCTGCCAGCAATAGTTGCACAATCAGTGCAGCCACAGATAGCCACATAGCAGATGTCAAACGGATGATTGAATGGTCGGACTTGCTCATTTACTTCAGTTGCGCTGTTTATTTACTCTTAAGAAATTTCTCGCTGGATTGGCATACATTGTAAGTATGCGTTCGCGAAGAAACTCTTCGTCTTTATTCTCAAGGTCAATCTTTTCCAACTGCCCAGAGATATATTTCTCGAATCGCACCTTGTCGGCATCGTTATATTCCGAAGAATGCTCATTGGTACCCGACAGCATGTCAAGCGCAATAAAGTTCGATGGGAAGAGCTGATAGCGCGAATGTATATCATCGTCGATCTTACCGGCAAGAGTGCGGAAGAATTCGGTTTTCGTCAATCCCTGCCCGCCTAATTCACTTATGAAGTTATTCAGTGGAGCTGCACAATGATAATGCACTCTGCCTTTGTATCCGAAGATACCCGTCTTCATATTGTCGAGATCGTCTTGTTTGCTTTTCTTATGCCGCGGATTGTCGCGTTTCTGTTGGAACTCTTTCGCCTTTAGATAGTCGCACGGGTCGAACTCGTAGCTTATGGCAAGAGGTACGATATTCAGGTCGTCAAGTCGTTCTGCGGGTGTGCCCTCACCTCCCATCGCCAGCATCTTGAGCACGCTTTCCTGAGTGCGGTCGTCGCTATCCTTGGCACGTCCTTCACGCTGAGCAATCCAGATGTTTTCCTTCTTGTCGTTGACAGCATGGTGGATGTACTGACTCATGAGCATGCTCGACTCTATCATCTCGTGGGGAGTAAGCCCGCGTCGCACCACAAACGCCTTGTTCATTCTCACCAAACGCTTAATCCACGGATAGATGAGCAGGTTGTCGCCAATACCTATCTCCACTGTCGTGGGATAGTCTTTGTCAACAAGAAGTATGTCGAGGAAAGCAGAATCGAGCACTATATCACGATGATTGCTCACGAAAGTGTAGCGGAGCGACTTGTCGCGTGGCAATGCTGTTTCGTCGAAGGATATCCCGTCGGTTTTCTTTTTGATAATATACCTAACAATAGGCTTCATGAAACGCTTCTGGAAATCGAGTGGTGTCTTTACTCCACGGAACATCAATCGCAGAATGCCATGCGATGCCCACCTCGGCAACCAAGGCGCGAAACTCTTCAGGATGAGATTAAACTGCCTGTCAGCAAGCAGATCCTCAAACGCCTGCCGCATCTCCTCAGGCTCATAAGGCCGAATATCGCGAAACTCTTCGGGTGTAGAGTGTAGAGTGTAGAGTGTAGAGTTGTCACTCTGCACTGTTTCCTCTCTTATATCTTCGTTCATATTTCTATCTGACTGTATCATCAACTCCTATCTTTTGTTTCAGTGTCTTAATTGAACTGACCAACATTTTAGCTATCTCTTCGTTGTCGTTCAACATGGAATTGTACCCCGACTCATTTATAAATTCCCCATTATATAAAACCTTGAGCCAATATGCCGTCTCATTAGTCTCCTTAAGCGCAATGCTTAATTTATTGACGAAGTCGGCATTACTCTGTGCATTCTGTGCTTCAGCAATATTTGCACCTATACTTGTGCCACTCCGGAAAATTTGTTTCGAGGCTAAACTTTCATGTTTTTCCTCGAGTAGATACTTATATAATTTAACAATCCGAAATGCATATAGTTCCGATTTCTCTTGCAATATGCTTGTCTTCCTTGCCATATGTAACCCCTTTTAAATCATGGCAGCAGCAATAAAAAACTCTACACTCTACATTCTACATTATCCTAGAATTGATTCTCAACGATATCGGTGAGGACATCCTTGATGTCGAGTCCGGCGGCTTTCACCTGCTGAGGTATGAAACTGGTGACGGTCATGCCGGGTGTAGTGTTTATTTCGAGCAGGTTGATTTTGTCGGTGCCATCGTCATTCTTTGTGACGATATAATCGATGCGTATGATGCCGTTGCAGTGGAGTATGTCATATATTTTGCTCGTTTCGGCCTGCAAGGCAGCTGTCAGTTCAGGCGATATACGTGCCGGGGTTATCTCCTGCACCTGTCCGTTGTACTTCGCATCGTAATCGAAGAATTCATTCTCGGTAACCACCTCTGTGACGGGGAACACCACTTCTTTTTGCTTTGTCTTATAGCATCCCACGGTCACCTCAGTTCCCTCCATAAACTTTTCAATCATCACTTCCGATGATTCCATGAACGCCAGTCGCAATGCCGGTGCCAGCTGGTCGGCATTCTTCACTTTCGACACGCCGAAGCTTGATCCGTCGGCAGCAGGCTTCACGAAGCATGGAAAACCGATTGTCTGCTCAATATATGCCTCGCTGTATTTTTCTTCCTCGCCTCGGCGAATCAGCAGACTCGGTGCCACGTTAACATCGAAGGCGCGAAGGAAGTTGTTCAGCACATACTTGTCGAACGTCATTGCCTCAACAAGCACACCGCTGGTGGAGTAGGGTATGTGGAGCAGTTCGAGATATCCTTGCATGATGCCGTTTTCGCCGGGTGTGCCGTGGATGGTGATATAGGCGTAGTCGATGACCACGGCTTTGCCGTCGTGGATGAAAGAGAAGTCGTTTTTGTCGATGGATGCGGTGGTTCCGTCGGGCAGGTCGACGTGCCAGTCGAGTCCTTTCACGTCGACGATGTAGATGTTGTAGCGTTCCTTGTCGAAGAAGGAATACAGTCCTTGTGCGGAGCGCATCGATACGTCGTGCTCCGATGAGTCGCCACCGCAGATGATGGCTATGTTTCTTTTTAGTTGTTTCATTTCTGATATGTTGTTTATTCTTCAAAAGTGTCGTTTGTGGTGCCTTTGATATAGGCGCGCCATTTCTCTATCAGTGCGTCCATGTCGCTGGGCAGGTCGGAGGTGAAATCCATCTGCTGCTTTGTGACGGGATGTACGAATCCCAATGTCTGGGCATGCAGCGCCTGCCGTGGGCAGAGAGCGAAACAGTTCTGTATGAAAGCCTTGTAGGTTGAGCTGCGGTTGCCACGCAGTATCTCGGTGCCTCCATAGCGTTCGTCGCCGAAGAGCGGATGGCCGATGTGCTTCATGTGGGCACGAATCTGGTGTGTGCGACCGGTTTCTAGTATACATTCCACGAGCGTCACATAGCCGAAGCGCTCCACCACACGATAGTGAGTCACGGCGGGTTTCCCCTGCTCCGAGTCGGGTGGCAACACCGTCATGCGCAATCTGTCGCGAGGGTCGCGGGCAATATTGCCTTCTATGCGCCCCTCTTCTTCCTGAAAGTTCGCCCACACAAGTGCCAGATAAGAGCGGTGGGTTGTCTTGTTGAAAAACTGCACACCGAGCGATGTCTTAGCATCGGGAGTCTTGGCGACAACGAGCAGTCCGCTGGTGTCCTTGTCGATACGGTGCACGAGTCCCACCTCAGGGTCATTGGGGTCATACGAAGGCAGGTCGCGCAGATGCCATGCAACAGCATTAACAAGAGTGCCGTGGAAGTTTCCTGCACCAGGGTGAACCACGAGTCCGGCTGGTTTGTTTATCACCATCAATTGGTCGTCTTCGTAAACGACATCGAGTGGTATGTCCTCAGGCTCTATGGTGGAGTCGTGGCGCGGGCGGTCGAGCATCAGTGTCACCACGTCGCCAGGGCGCACCTTGTAGTTGCTCTTCACAGGACGGTCATTCACATGCACGAATCCAGCATCGGCGGCCTTCTGTATACGGTTGCGCGACGAGTGCTGCATTTTTTCCAGCATGAACTTATCCACCCGCAGCGGTGCCTGTCCGGCATCGGCCACAAAGCGGAAATGCTCATACAACTGCCCACTCTCGTCGTCGGCATCCACCAACAACTCTATATCGTCAAAGTCGCTCATTCGCTCTCTTTCTTCTCTCCCTCAGGCGGGCCATCTACCTCCACAAAGTCGTCAACGTCGCCATATTCATATTCCTGCATATCGTCCTCTTCAATCACGGGATCAACGAAAGTGATAGAGTCATCCTCGCCTATCATGCCATTGCCCACTTGGATAACAATCGTGGCATCGGTCGAGATCTTATCGCCTGTTGACACATTCTTTCCATCAGCCTTCACTCCCAGCACCCATTCCTTCTCTCCAGGCACAAACTCGGGCAGACCCATCTTAAATCCCATTGCCGAGAGTCGCGACATGGCCGTGCGCAGCGAACTATTATCGATAATGTCGGGCAATTTGAGCATAGGAGCACTCGAGGCATTAAGCACCAGTCTGACCACATGGCCCGATTTCACCTTACTACCGGCAACAGGCACCTGCTCAAGCACACAGCCGGGAGGCAATTTCTTCACGTAGCCCGTATCGGTGACCAACGGTACAAGGTCGAGAGCAGCGATAGCGCTCATAGCCGCATCTGCCGGCTTGTTCTTCACATCGGGCACAGCAATCGCCTCGCCATGATGAGTGTACATGTTAAGCCCAAACTTCACGCCGAGAAAAAGCAACAGGCACACCACTGCCATCGCAACAAGATTCCATGCTACATACCTTCCAATCTTGCCACTTTTCTTCGTAGACTCTTTCATGTACGCAAAGTTAGTGCAAGTTGAGCGCAGAACAAAATAAAAACGAAAGTTTTTTATTTTTTATGCCGAAACGAAGCCTAACTTCGCTGAAAGCAGAGTTAGT
>CACZRN010000101.1 GCA_902783625.1 uncultured Prevotellaceae bacterium | reverse complement strand
CCATACTGGTTGGTATGGGTGAAAGCAATCTCAATGTCGTCGCCCTTCATGTGGATGATATTGTAGAGGCCCTCGTTGGTCATGTTGTCGTTGAGCAAGTCTTCGAGTCCGTTACGGCTCAATATGCGCCGCCCGTTGAACATGATAGTAAGTCCTGAATTCAGATAGGTGTAATTGCGGAGCATCGTCTCCACAATCTCATCCATGTATCTGTATCCGACAAAGAGGGTCGGATCGGGCTCGAAGAAGATGTATGTACCCGTCTCGTCTTTTGTCGACGATGTCTTATCGGAAATCAGGGTGCCTTTCTCAAATGCCAGACTGCGCACCTTCCCATCGCGGAACGAGCGCACCTCGAAATGAGTACTTAGCGCATTGACGGCTTTCACACCGACACCATTCAGACCAATACTCTTCTTAAATGCCTTGGAATCGTATTTTCCACCTGTGTTAAGCATGCTGACAGCCTCAACGAGCTTGCCTTGCGGGATGCCACGACCATAGTCTCTGACCGACACACGGGTATTGTCTTCGATATCAATCTCTATACGCTTACCGGCATTCATCTTAAACTCGTCGATAGAGTTATCGATTACCTCTTTCAGCAACACATAGATGCCGTCCTCGGGAAGAGAACCGTCGCCCAAACGACCGATATACATTCCCGGACGAACACGAATGTGCTCCATATCAGAAAGGTGACGAATTTCATCGTCGCCATATTTCACTTGTGGCTGAACTTGTATGTTATCTGTCTCCGACATTCTATGTATTTCTCCTATTCAATGATTTTCTTATAGCAACGACGGCGTTTGTGAAGTTGAGTCTCGAAGTAGCTCCACTGGCCCTGCACATTCTCGTTTGTCTCCATCTCCACCTGGCTTTCGCCCCACTCGATGCCATATTTATTGTACCAAGGTATGAGATCGTAGAACATGAGTGCGTTGGCTCCTTTCATCCTATATTCCGGCAATACGCCTATCATCATCAGATCGACGATATTTGTTTTGTGCATCTTCAACGAGCGGAGCACATGGAACCATCCAAATGGCAACAGTCGTCCACGACGACATTTCTGCATGGCACGCGACAACGACGGGATGGTTATACCCACTCCAATCATGCGGTGCTCTTCAGTGCTCCAGTCTTCGATAATTGGAATAAGGTTGAGGTCGGCAAATGGAAGATACATCTTCACATACTGATCCACCTGACGGTCGCTGAGTTCGCTGTATCCGTAGAGGTCCTTGAACGTGTCGTTGATAAGATGGAACACCTCGTGCCCCTTACCTTCGTTAATCTCCTTGCGTGTCATTTTTCTCACATGAAGATTATAGCGTTTCTGAATCATCTGAGCGATTTTTGCCATCTTCTCAGGAATCTCTTTCGGCACAAATATCTTGAACTCCACATAGCCATTATCCTTCACGAATCCGCCCATTTCCTCAATATGCTGGGGATAGTATGGATAGTTGTAGATTGTGGCCATGGTACCCAGTTGGTCGAATCCTTCGACAAGCATTCCTTCGGGATCGAAATCGGTAAAGCCGAGCGGACCAATCATCTCTGTCATTCCCTTTGAGCGTCCATAGCTCTCAACGGCATCAAAGAGAGAGCGCGACACATCACGGTCGTCGATGAAATCAATCCATCCGAAACGTACACTCTTTCTGCCCCAACGCTCATTGGCTTTGTGATTGATTATCGCAGCCACTCTGCCAGCCAACTTTCCATCTTTATAAGCCATGTAATACTCGGCTTCGCAGAAGTCGAAAGCAGCGTTGCTGTCTTTGCTGAGTGTACTCAATTCGTCGGAATACAGATTGGGTACATCATATTCATTGCCCTTGTAGAGGTCGTAGTGGAACTCGATGAAATCGCGCAAATCGCGCTTTGTCTCCACTTTCTTAATTACAATATTCGACATGTGTGTTTTTATTATTTTTCCTTTTGGTTGCAAAAGTAACAAATAAACGAGAGAAAGCCAAAGTTCAACCCGATTTTTTACACATTATGAGTATGTGATTTCCTTTCTCTGTAGTAGTTGCGAAGATATAGTTGTCGCCTCCATCGGCAATCTTCAACCTTCGGCGCAGTTCAACAGCCGACATGGGAAAATTGCGCACGGCAATATTTGCATGCCCCACATCGACAAGGAACGCCTTTAACTCGTGACGGTTCATCGACGACAAACGGATGATCTCAAACATGCGGCCTGGGAAATCTAACGATTTTTGCTCGCCGTCTGGAGCATGATGATTATCCTTGTCACACAAAAAGAGATGACTATTCTCAGCTATTGCCTCAACTCCGAACCGGTGGCATATCAGGCCCCACTCACCGCTTTTCATCACCGACGCATTAGGTTCCAACAACATCATTCCTGACCTAACGTCAACGGCTATCTGCTGTAAGTATTTCTCACTGCTTTCGAACGAAAACTCCTTTCCGTCATCAACACATACTACTCGTGTCGATGTCAGCTCTTTGTTGCTCATTACGGCGATTATCTCCTTACACTCGCCACGCACAGAGACTATATGTATCTCCGCCACTTGCTTCAACTGTCCCACCACCGCATGCCAATCGAGCATTGGTGACAGTTTTACCATCACGTTGTCGGCTTTCGACAGCAATGCATCGGCAAGCTGGGCTACATCGGGCTGACAGTCGGTAATGGCATAGGCTCTTCCTCCTTTAGCATTGCGACGGGCAGGATCGAGATAAATCAACGACACATGTGGCATTGCAGTGATATAATCGCAACAGTCGCCACATACCACACTGACTCCTTTCAGATTCAACGCTCCGAAGTTGTTCTTGGCAATATGGCAGAGTTGCTCGTCTTTCTCGACATACACCGAACGACGAAACAAAGGTGAGATGAATGAGAAATCGACACCCAGTCCACCGGTCAAATCAACCATTTCATCGCCACCTAACCGCCGAGCTATGTCTGCCTTGTAACGCGCCGTGACCTCCGACGAACATTGTTCCATATTGAGATGCGGAGGATATACTATCCCGTCCACTGCAGCCCAAGAAGGAATCTTTTGCCGTGCCTGCTGCCATCCGGCAATCTGCTGGATAGCCACAGACATATCAATATCGGAGTGTTTCTTCGATGAAAACGCCAATTTTTGCACATCCTCATCACGATGAGTAGCGATGAAATGGGCAGTTTTTACATCGAAAGGCAAGTCGTTGACCATTATTTATTGCATATTTCGATACACTTCACAGGCTGGTTGGTAGTGATATAATCCACACCGAGATCGCGATAGAACTCCATGTCCTTATCACCATCGACAGTCCACACATTCACTTCCATCCCGAGTGCGTGTGCCTCGTTCACCCATTCAGGATGACTGCGTATAACTCCAAGATGATAGTCAATGCCGTTTATCCCCATTGCATTGAGTTCGGCGGGTGTCTTTTCACCGTTGAGATAAGCCACATTGGCTTTCGGATCGAGCCGTGCCAGTTCTTTGCACACCTCGAGCGAGAACGAGATGTAATCAACTTTGCTCTCAAGATGCCGCTTTCTCACCAAACGCATCGTCTCACGTGCCACGCGCTGGTCGAGCTCTTTATTCTCATGGGGCTTTATCTCGATTATGAGACGCGAGGCGTTTTTGCTTTTCTTGAGAATCTTCAGCATGTCTTTCAACTGTGGCATCGACTCACCGTTATCGAGTTTCAACGTCTTGCACTGCTTCGATGTAGAATTCATCAAGGTCACGCCCTTGAACGTCTTGTCGTGATTAACAAATAATTTTCCGTCGGTTGTCATCCAGATGTCAATCTCCGATCCGTAAATGCCAAGCGCCAGTGCACCTGCCAGCGAGTGGCGCGAGTTTTGTGCCGATCCTTCGGCAACCCAATAACCGCGGTGGGCAATCACCTGAGTTTTGCCACCAGCGAATGTTGCAACGGCTGTCAGTATGGCAACAGCCATAAGAATAAGTTTTCTTTTCATGTCAAGGTTAGATGCTTTTATTATGATTTCTAAAATGTCTTTCAACTGTTATTTCGTCTTCTCGAAGTGCTGATAGTCTTTCAGCGACCTCCAATTGCCGCCCCATGTGAATCCACGCTCGCGGAACAACCGATAGATGAGTGCCCGCTCATTGATGATATATTTGGCAGCACTGCCTGCGACATGGCGGTTCACAAATTTACGCCCAGACTTGGGTTCGACAGTGGTAACACCGTTGCGAGTACGGACACAAGGGTTGTAGAGCGGATTGATGTCGATGGCAAGACCACGGCCATGCGCCGATATATTTTTCGTACCACGCACACTGCGATAACAGAAACAGCTG
>CACZRN010000100.1 GCA_902783625.1 uncultured Prevotellaceae bacterium | reverse complement strand
CCCGGTGGTATGCTGACGGTGTAGTTATGAAGCAAGGGGAAGGTCTTGTTTAGTTTCTCGCGGAAAATCTTTCGCATAGCCTTGACGAATGCATCGTATTGTCCGTCACCCGTCGACTCTGCCCTGTAAATCTTACCCTCTATCTCGACTTTAATAGCGGCGAGCGGCTTGGTCTCGAGCGAATTGGTGATGACATAGTCGATAAGCCGCACTTTATCTTGTGGCACATGGTGCTTCACCACGTCGCTGACGATAAACGGCAGATCGTCTTGTGTCACCAACTCTTTCTTCTCGCCCAACTCCACAATGCGCTGCGTCACTCTTTGCGTCTGCTCTTCAGAGAGCACAAGGCCAAGTTCCTCAAGATTCATCTCCACGCTTGCCTTTCCGCTGTTCTTACCAAGAGCATATTCTCGACGTCGCCCGAACCGCTCAGGGGTGAGCAGGTTGGCGTAGAGCCCTCCCTTGTAATCGCCGTCGGCATGAATGCCAGCCACCTGGGTGAAGACATTTCCTCCAACGACAGGCATGTTGGGCGCAACGGGAATGCCACTATAGCCCTCTACAAGGCGACTAATATCAAACAGATGGCTCTCATCAATATTCGTGCGGGCATGAAACTGATCATTAAGAATGGCTTGCACACTCGATAAAGGAGCATTACCACATCGTTCTCCTAAGCCGTTCACCGTCACATGCAAACCCTTAACGCCACACAACACGGCTGCGAGCGAGTTGCTCACTGCCAGGTCGTAGTCATTATGGGCGTGGAAGTCGAAGCAGACATTGGGGTAACGCTTCATCATCTTGCGCATATACTCGATGCACTGCAGGGGCTGCATTATACCTAGGGTGTCGGAAAGCATTATCCGCTTTACATTTAGCTTGCTGAGAGTGTCCATCAGAGTGAAAACATACGATGGCGAATATTTCATACCGTTGCTCCAATCCTCAAGATAGATGTTCACACTTAAACCACACTCGTTAGCATAGTCCACAACCTCTTCAATATCAGCCAGATGCATCTCAACCGTCTTACCCAGCTGTTCCTCACAATGTCGCTCCGAGCCCTTAGCAAGCAGGTTTATCACCTTCCCGCCACACGAACGAATCCAATCGACTGACAGATTCTTATCAACGAATCCGAGCACCTCAACCCGCTCGAGCATTCCTACGCTGCGAGCATAGTCGGTGATGAGCGAGACAGCCTTGCGGTCGCCTTCCGATGTACGCGCCGATGCCACTTCAATTCTGTCAACATTCACCTCTCTGAGCAGCATACGGGCAATAGCCAACTTCTCATATGGAAGAAAAGTGACGCCACTCGTCTGCTCACCATCACGAAGTGTGGTGTCCATTATCTCAATATAAGGAATCTGTTGTTTCATCTTGGTGAATTGACAGTCAAGCGTATAGTTTTTTTATATGTTGACAGATACTATTTAGTTGTCGAAAACGTCGTAAGCGTCTGCTGGTGGGTAGTCGAATGGCGCATCGTCGTTAATCCTACTTTCTATTACACTACCTCCGCTGAATCCTCCACCTGTGAAGGCACCCTCGTCAGGATTCTCAAAACGTGTGAAGTTACTGCTGAATTTAAGCGTAATATCACCTATGGCACCTTTACGGTGCTTGGCAACTAGAATCTGTCCCATTCCTATCATCGGATTGCCTTTATCATCCTCCTTAATGCCATAATACTCAGGGCGATGCACAAACAATACCATATCGGCATCTTGCTCAATGGCACCCGACTCACGCAAGTCGCTCAGTTGCGGACGCTTGCCTTCTGGGCCTTGACGAGTGTCAACGCTACGATTCAACTGCGACAGAGCGATGATTGGAATATCCAAATCCTTTGCGAGAATCTTCAACGAACGCGATATTGTCGACACCTCCTCCTGACGGTTGCTGAAGCGTGAACCGCTTGCGTTCATCAGTTGCAGATAGTCGATCATCAACAGTTGTATGTTGTTTTCTCTAACCATACGTCGAGCCTTCGTACTCAACTCGAATATCGACATTCCGGCTGTATCGTCAAGATAGATAGGAGCCTCCTGAAGTTTCATCAAGTTTTTGTCGAATCTCTCCCAATCATCACGAGTCAACTGTCCGTTTTGAATCTTCTTTCCCTCAATATAACAGGTGTTTGAGAGCAGGCGGTTGACAAGTTGCACACTGTTCATCTCGAGCGAGAAGAATGCAACGGGAATGTTGTAATCGACAGCTACGTTCTTGGCAATCGACAGCGCAAACGATGTCTTACCCATTGCCGGGCGACCAGCAATGATGATAAGGTCGGACTTCTGCCATCCTGATGTCAACTCGTCGAGTTGCTTAAAACCAGACGGCACACCTGTCATACCCGACGTGTTCTGCGAAGCCTTTTGCAACAACTCGTAGGCTTGCTTAACCACGGGACCGATGACAGTGTAGTCTTTCTTAAGATTCTTCTGCGATATTTCAAAGAGTGAGCCCTCTGCCTCTTGCATCAGTTCGTTGACATCGACTGTAGCGTCGAAAGCCTTTCTCTCAATGTTCGAGGCGTATTGAATAAGTTGTCGGGCGAGCGACTTATGTGCGAGGATGTTAGCGTGATATGTGACATGAGCCGACGAGACAACCCTAGAGCTCAACTCGAGCACATAGGTGGGCCCTCCCACTTCGTCGAGTGTCCCCTCGCTGTTAAGCTGCTCGGTAACGGTGATGATATCTACGGGGTTGTCTTTAAGGCACAGATTCCTTATCGCCGCGAATATCTTTTGGTGGCGCGGCTCATAAAAACTTTCTTCTTTCAATATATCGGACACCATCGAGAATGCATCCTTGTCGATCATCAGTTCGCCAAGCACAAGCTTCTCAACATCAGGCGCTTGCGGCTGAAGATGACCATATTGCGGGTCGATAGGTGCAATTACTTTTTTTCCCATGTGCAATATACTAAATTAAATAATGTGTAAGTTTTGCAAAATTACGAATAAACGACTGAATAGCCAAAATATTTTCATGGCTTTTCGTATGAAATATTCTTAAAAAATACGTATATTATTTTTGCCGGAGCTTAAAAAGAGATAAAAGAAAAAGCAAGCAAAAGTACTACTCTCGCTTGCTTTTGTACACCCTCAGGGGTTCGAACCCTGGACACCCTGATTAAGAGTCAGGTGCTCTACCAACTGAGCTAAGGGTGCATCGTAATAACCCTAAACTAAAACCTTTAAACTAAATTTGTACACCCTCAGGGGTTCGAACCCTGGACACCCTGATTAAGAGTCAGGTGCTCTACCAACTGAGCTAAGGGTGCATCGTCTGTGCCTCTTTTTTTGAAATGCGAGTGCAAAGGTAATTCCTTTTTCCTTAACTGCCAAATTTTTCTTAGTCTTTTTTCAGTCAACAGACAATCCGAAGAACAAATAACACCCATTCTCCCGCCCCCAAACGGTCAACGTAGAAAGGAAGCCTTATAACCGCCGCATATGAGCCCTTTAAGCTGAACATAAAGAGCCTTTAACCGCGGCATAAGAGCCTCTTTATCCAAAGAAAGGGATGTTAAAGAAACAATATAGGCTATAGAAACTGAAAAAACAAAAGAAAATTCAAAACACATTACTGAAATTGAAGATTATTTTATATTTTTGTAAATCGAAACAATAAAAGCAAAAAGGATTATGTCAAACACGAGTCGCTACTTTATTTTACTTCTCCTTTGTCTGGGGAGTGTGGTTGCCAAAGCTCAGGATGAGCGCATCATCGCCGATAAAGCCATGTTGGAAATGCGAAAGAACATGCCAGACAAAACCATCGCCATGAATCCTGTCACCGACTTCGACTGCCCTGACCCTTCAGTCGTGAAGATTGGTGATTGGTTCTATTTGTTCGGAACGGGCTTCCCAATAAAAATCTATCGCAGCCGTGATCTATGCAACTGGGCCTTCTATCGCGACATGTTTCCCGGCCCTAACCCACACGACCCGTTTGGCGACGGCAAACTCGACCCGATGCACACAGGGGCGACAAGCAAGCAGAATATACACTTCTGGGCCCCAAGCCCTGCTATCATCAAGGGAAAGGTAGTCGTTTACCTTACTCTCTTCGTATCGATGGAGAACGACCGTCAGGTAGTGCTCGTTGCCGACAACATCGATAGTCCTTTCCGCTATGCTAATACCCTTAACATTGGTACGCCCGAGCACCCCACCCCTCAAGACGGGCAGTATTTTCGAGATGATGACGGAAAGCACTATCTTGTTTATGGCGACGTGAACAGCAAAGGCAACTACATCCGTGAATTGGCAAAAGACGGTCTCAGCTACGCAAAAGGTAGTGAACCGCATTACATCACAACTGACTATGAAGGGGGTTACATATTTAAATATAAGGGAACATACTATTATTACTGCTCGAAGAATAACTACAACAATCCCAGTTACACCCTTTGCCTTAGCACCTCACGCAATCTACAATCGGGATGGAGCGAGCCTGTGCCTGTACTCACTTCCGAGAGTTCTGATGCCATACTGAACGGTGCGGGGCACAACGGTGAGATTATCACCGACAGGACAGGTCGCATGTTCATGGTGATGCACGCCCACTGCGAAGGCCTTATCCCTCTACGTGGCACTTATCATCCCCGCCCCGTGATTTTGATGGAACTGAAGGACATAGACGGACGGCTCGTATTCGTCGATCACAAAGGTAATCCCACTAAGCATCCGTGCTGGATGATCAGTCGTCCACAGTTTTAATGTGTTACACTCTTACAATAAATAATGGAAAAAGGTTCACTTCGTGTTTATAGGGCAAGTGCGGGTAGCGGAAAAACATTCCGACTGACTGTGGAATATATCAAGCTTCTATTGGAAAACCGCATGGCATTTATGAACACCCTTGCCGTCACTTTTACGAACAAAGCCACTGAGGAGATGAAGACTCGAATCCTCGGTGCGTTATATGGCATCAGTCGTGGCGGAGAGAAACGAGTCGTAAATGTGATTGTAAGAGAGACAAGTCTCGACGAGGCGACCATCAGGGAAAAGTGCGGACAGGCGTTGTCGGACCTTGTTAGGCAATATGGCTATTTCCATGTTGAGACGATCGACTCATTTTTCCAAGCTGTGTTGAGGAATCTTGCCCGTGAGCTTGGCTTGACACCCAACCTTAGAGTCGATTTGAGAGACAAGGAGATAGAAAATGAAGCCGTCGACTTGATGATTGAAAGACTAAAAGCCGACGATGAGGTGCTTGCTTGGATAACTGATTTCATAAGCGAGAACATCAAAGACAATAAGGGGTGGAACGTAATTAAAAGCATCAAGGACTTCAGCGAGAACCTGTTCAAAGAGGAATATTCCAACCGCAAAGAAAAGTTCGAGGCTATTGTGAAGAATGCCCATTTCTTCGACGAATTTAAGAAAAGACTATATGGAATAAGAGATGGCGCGCGAGATGAATTGCAAGAGATTGCAAAAGGCTTCGATGCTTTGCTTGAAAAATATGGGATTGAAAAGAGCAACCTCAGTCACCCCAAAGGCTATTTCAATCACATTGCCGATGGAAAGTACCTCCGAAGCAAAGCTATCGGAAAGAACACACAGAAAGCACTCGATGCGGTTATACGCGATGACATTATTTCGGCTTGGTTAACTAAGGACAAGCAGAAAGAGCATCCAGAATATAAAGACATTGTCGTGGATGTACTCAATCCCTACCTTCTTGCTTCGGAAAAGAAAAGAGCACGTGCCGCCCACGACTACTACTCTGCAAATGTCACCCTCAAACATATAAACCAATTGCGCCTCCTACACAGAATCGAACAGGTGGTACGTGAGGAAAACAATGCCCACAATCGGTTTTTGCTAAGTGAGACGCAACCATTACTGAATAAAATGATCGGCGACAACGATGCACCTTTTATCTACGAGAAAATAGGTACGCGCATAGACAACATAATGATTGATGAGTTTCAGGACACGAGTGTTTTGCAATGGCAGAATTTCCGTGTTTTGCTCAATGAATGCATGGCTCGCATGATGCCTGGTCATTTGGGCAACATGATTGTCGGCGACGTGAAACAGAGCATCTACAGATGGCGCTCTGGCGACTGGCGTTTGCTTAACAACCTGCTGACAGAAATACCTGGAGCCGTGCTTGCGACTCCCCCACTCGACACCAACAGACGTTCAGCCGAGAACATTGTAAAATTCAATAATATATTTTTCACTGAGGCGATAAAACACGAGACAACTGAACTCTCTGTCGAATATGCCGAAGAGACAGATGCCTATGAACGCGCTTATAGTGATTGTATACAAAAAGTTAATCCTAGACAGATAGGTAGCAATGAAGGATATGTTGAAATTGATGTCGTAGAGAAAGAGGAAATCTTTGAAAAAACCTATGAAATCATCCACGACCTTCTCTCTCGAGGAGTGAAGCCGAATGATATTGTTGTGCTTGCAAGGGGCAAGAAAGAACTGCAGAGCATTGCTCGCTATTGCCTTGAGAATGATCCCGATTTAGTATTGATCTCCGACGATTCATTCCGTCTCGACGCCTCAGATGCAGTTAACGTTATCGTGGGGGCAATTGCTCTTGTCGGTGGAGAAGATGACAATCTGTCGACAGCAAACCTCGTGGCTACTTATCTTCGCATAAAGGGAATAAAAGAGAATCGCATTCAAGCCGACACCGACTATACCTCACTGCTCCCACAGGAATTTATCGATTCAAGAAGCAAGTTGGCAGAAATGCCTCTTCACGATATGGCAGAAGAGATTGTAAGAATATTTGAGCTCGATAAGAAAGAAAGCGAAAATGCTTATATCTGTGCATTCTTCGATTATCTCGATCGATTTACTACAGACCGCTCAGCTTCGGCTACCGACCTTGTTGAGTTCTGGAATGAGACCATGCATGAGAAAACGATTAGAAATGACAACGCCAATGGAATACAACTGATGACAATACACAAGAGCAAGGGGCTCGAGCGCGAAAATGTCATCGTCACTTTCTTCGACTGGCCACTCGAGCGTAGTAACACTGTCCTATGGCTGACAACCGATGAGGAGCCTTATAGTCAATTGCCGGTTATACCAGTCGGCTTCAATAAATCTCTTGTCGAATCAGCATATAGCAAAAGCTACCACAACGAGCACTTGATGAACATGGTTGACAACATGAATATGCTTTATGTTGCATTCACTCGTACAAAGAGCAATTTGTTTGCGATAATGAATCATGGCACAAGTTCATACAGATCGGGCACTATAGACGCAGTATTGAATAAGCTTTCAAAAAACACCCCGGAAGACTGGGCAGAAGCAAATCCTATATTTGATATCGAGAATAATAAATTAAAAAGGTTCCAATTTGGTGAGATAAGAATAAAATCTGACAATGCTTCTGCTGACAAAGTCAAAAAGGATGATAATATTTTCACAAAGGATAGTATTCCGGTGTGTGCAAATATAAAAGTTTATCATCAGAAAGGTTCGTTCCTTCAAAGTTCGAAGAGTGATGAGTATATCTCTTCTGACAAAGACAACACTAAAGAAAGCTACATCGACGACGGATTACTATTGCACGACATTTTTTCTCAAATAAAAACAGCCGACGACATTGAGAGAGTAATATCCGAAATGGTTTTCGAAGGACGCCTGAATAACGACAAGGCATGTAGATTTGAAAAGCTAATAAAAGAAAGAGTCACCCAAGGTGACGCCAGTGTATGGTTTGACGGTTCGTGGGATCTCTATAATGAATGCAATATTATATCTTCGCCAAGTAACGGGAAATCGAAAACCCGTCGTCCAGACAGAGTGATGATTCGAAACAATGATGCTGTTGTCGTGGACTTCAAATTCGCATCCAACAATCGTGAAGAAAACTATAAAAAGCAAGTAAGTGAATATATGAAGTTCTTGCGCGAGATGGGATATAGTAAAGTGAGCGGATATATATGGTATGTATATAGAAACGAAATCGTAGAAGTATAAAGAAGGAGTAAATGAAAACATTCTTAGAATACGTTGCCGAAGATATCGTAAAAAAGATGGAGAGCAATCTCTCGAGGATAGCTATCGTTTTCCCTAATAAACGAGCATCGCTGTTCATGAACGACTATCTATACGAAACCACACATGCAACTATGTGGGGACCTACATACCTGACTATAAGCGAACTTTTCAGAAGCAGGAGTAAGTTGCAACTAGCTGATGAGATACGTTTGATCAGTGAACTGTTTTCGGTTTACAAGGAGATTTCAGGTACAAAAGAAACTCTCGACCACTTCTATCCCTGGGGAAAGATACTCATATCAGATTTCGACGATATCGACAAGAACATGGCTGATGCCAAGCAGGTTTTCACCAACGTTAAAAACCTGAACGAGATGAGCAGCGACAGCTATCTCAATGATGAGCAGCGGAAAGCGCTTGCTTCTCTTTTCGGAAATTACCAGGATTCTCACTTAAGGAAAGAATTCGTGGAATTGTGGAATATATTGCATGAGATTTATGTCGCATTTAAAAGAAAGCTGACGGACGACAATGTTGCATACGAAGGTATGTTATACAGGGACGTTATCGAAAAAGATACATGTGTCGACGAATTTGAAAAGTACATCTTCGTTGGCTTCAATTTCCTTGACAAAGTCGAACAGGTGTTGTTCATGAAACTTAAGAAAAGTGGCAGGGCTATGTTCTATTGGGATTTCGATGTAGCGTATATGGACAATAGCTTTAACCTACCTTCCGATCCTGGTTCGTCTATTAAAGAGCATTTGATAGATTTCCCAAATGAGATAGACTTAGACAGTACCGCGTATAACAACCTCAACAGCAGTAAGGAGATATCAATACTAAGTTCAACAACCGAAAATATACAGGCACGCTATGTTAGTCAGTGGCTGAAGGAGAACGATTGCTGCAAGATAAAAGCTGGACGTAAGACGGCTATTGTGCTGGCTGACGAGAAAATGCTTAAAAGCATAAACCATTCTTTGCCAAACAATATCGACGACAGTGCCATCCCCCCATACGATGTCAACATAACAACAGGATTCCCTTTGGCTGACACACCAGTTGCATCGCTTGTGGACATCCTCTTGCAAATGAGAATAGAACGAAAGCAAAACGGAGAAGTAAGGAAAGCAGCTGTCACCAAACTGCTGAAGCACCCAATGTCGCATTACCTTTCATCTAGCGTCGTACTACTGTCTGATAGATTGCAACAGATATACACACCTTATGTTAAGAAAGACAATCTTGCAATTGATGAGAACTTGTCAGTTGTTTTTGATGGAGGACAAAGGGGTACTGATGAAAACGAGATTGTACTAATCAGCACATGGCTCGGAGGTGTTGTCAACCTAATTGCCAAGAACGCAAGGGAGACTGACGCCCCATTGTTTAGAGAATCGATATATAGATTCCATTTGATACTAAACAGAATTTCCGATCTTGCAAAAGAAGGATATCTCGAAGTGGAAAAAAATACATTCCAAAAGCTTGTGCGTCAGATAGTTTCTTCTGCCACTATTCCATTCCATGGAGAACCAGCTCAAGGGATTCAAATAATGGGTGTACTCGAGACTCGAAATCTAGACTTCGACAACTTGTTGATTCTTTCATGCAACGAAGGCAAGTGGCCGAATGGATTGAATGTCACATCTTTCATCCCTTACAATATAAGAAAAGCATTCTCACTTACCACTATCGACAATAAGATTGGTATTCAGGCATTTCATTTCTTTAGGCTCCTGCAAAGAGCGGAGCATATTACAATCGTATATAACAACGCTACCGATGATGGACAGAAAGGGGAACTGAGCAGGTATGTGCTACAACTGATGATTCAAAATAAAAACGAAATATCGAAAAAGACTCTCATCGCAAGGCAGTCAACCATAAACAAACGCCCAAGAAGCATTGTTAAAGATGACAAAACTATTGACAAATTAATATCTATTAAGCGACTGTCACCCACTGCCATTAATAATTATCTGAACTGTAACTTAAAGTTTTACTTTAACACTATCTTAGGGCTAAAAGAACCCGATGACAATCAAGAAAAGATTGGTAGTCGCACATTTGGAAATATATATCACCGCACGTCACAGTTGATCTATCTGAGTATGACGTCGAAAGACAACATTCTCGTGGACGAGAAAGGACACGAAATAGTGAAATCTCCTTTTACTGTGACAAAGGAGCAGATAAAATACTTCTTAGACAACCCAAAGTCGATTGAGAGATTTGTTGATATAGCATTCAACGAAGAATTATTTCACAAAAACAATTGCGACACAACTCCCAGCCTTAATGGATTGCAAATCATCAGTCGCAGAGTTATTATCGACTATGTGAATGCTATGTTGCGCAATGACATTGAGAATACTCCTTTCAAAATAGCAGGACTCGAGAATGAAATAAATTTTGCTATCAAAACAGACAATGGGCTCGAAATAAGCATTAAGGGAATAATTGACAGGCTGGATATTATATCGATTGAAGGAACTAATAAGATGAGAGTCGTTGACTACAAGACGGGACGACCGCATAGCGACAAGTTTAAGTCTATTGATGATATCTTTATCAGTGGAAAAGACAGAAAACAATTGGCTGACTATTATTTGCAAACGATGATTTATGCCAGTGTTGTACGTAACTCGATGGAATATAATCCAGGTGGTTTGCAAACACTTCCGTCGCTTATGTTTATCCAGAGTTTAAACGACGAAGACTGTTCTCCGATATTAAAAATATCAGATAGTGAAATCACAGACATTAAATTGTACGAAGACGAATTTAGCACTTTGGTTAACAAGACATTAAGTGAGATTTACGACTCGAGCATCGACTTCCATCCTACAGGTAGCCCTTCGAAATGCGCAACATGCCCATATAAACAAATCTGTCACTCAACATGAGTTTAAAGTAAATAATGAAGACATAAAAATGGACGTTGAACTTATAAATCATCTGCGAAAACTTGCTGATAAATACGAAACAGCAGATTTTATCATAGGCGACCCTTCGTGGTTCATGCATCAGGTGAATGGCGACGAGAATCAGGAGACGATGGCTTTCATTGCATCTACACTTAGTTATGGTTCTCGCAAACAATTTATGCCAAAGATACAGATACTCCTCGATGCAAGCGAAGGGAGAGTTGCAGAATGGGTAAAAGCAAAAGCCTATTGCCAATGCCTGTCCGACGACGATAAGTGCTTCTATCGCCTTTATACAAACAGGATGATGCTCAGGTTCTTTGACTCATTGCGACAGATGCTTTTAGATTATGGTTCATTGTTCTCTGCCGTAAAGTGCAATGCAACAGATGGCATTTCAGCGATTGCATTTCTGTGCAGATATTTTGCACAATATAATACAAATGTCATCCCCAAGGACACTACCTCACCATGCAAACGACTTGCAATGTTTCTTAGATGGATGGTAAGAACAGAGTCTCCTGTCGATCTCGGATTATGGAGATTTATCGACCGGCGAACACTCATTATTCCTCTCGACACGCATGTCTTGCAACAGTCACGGCAACTGAAACTGGTAAACAGTAAGTCGTCGTCGATGCGAGTAGCAGTTGCATTGACTAACACTTTGCGAGAAGCATTCCCCGATGATCCGACAAAAGGCGACTTCGCCCTATTTGGATTAGGAGTTGATAATTCGTAGATAATCTAATTTGTTAATTCTACTGACAAATGAAAATAAAAACAGCAAAATTTTTAATTTCCTCACCTGATGTCAGGAAATGTCCAGAATCTTCAATGAACGAGTATGCATTCATTGGACGCTCTAACGTGGGCAAGTCGAGTTTAATAAACATGCTAACTGGAAGGAAATCACTTGCAAAGACATCGTCGCTGCCTGGCAAGACTTTGCTCATAAACCATTTTCTGGTTAATGCACCAGTTTCATCATCACCAAAGCAACATGAGCAATTGTCACTTTCTGCCAATAGCAAAGAAACCTGGCAACTTGTTGATTTACCTGGATATGGCTATGCTAAACGATCAAAAGAAGAGCAAGCAAAATTGCGTGTGATGATAAACGACTATATCCTCTATCGAAGGCAACTCACATGCCTTTTTATACTTATCGACATAAGAATACCTATGCAGAAAATCGATTTGGAGTTTGTCAACTGGGTTGGAGAGCATGGTGTTCCTTTTGTAATTGTCTTTACAAAAGCAGACAAGATTGGAGTCATGAAACAAAAAGCTAATATCACCGCTTGGATGAAAGAGCTTTCTATGTATTGGGAAGACCTGCCACCATACTTTGTCACAAGTGCAGAGACAAGTAACGGACGAGAGGAGTTGCTCGACTATATCGATAAGATTAACCAAACAGTACAACAATCACAGTCTACTCAATAAGTAAATTATAATAAGCCAATAGTTTTTTATAACAAACGAGCTCTTTAATCGCGTTAAAGAGCTCGTTATGTTTTTATTAAACTACTTATTTATTCTCATGAACGACGACTTTCACACGACTGATTCGTCGTTCTTCTATCTCTGTCACTTCGAATGTGAAACGACCATAATCCAACTTCTCGCCTATAACAGGGAAGTCGCCTTTCAACTCAAGTATTAATCCAGCCAGTGTGTCAGCATCGCCAACTGCTTCTTCGAGTTCTGACTCATCAACACCAATTACTCGATAGAAATCACTTAATAGGGTTTTTCCTTCAAAAATATATGTGTTAATATTCAGACGGGTGAAATAGCGCTCCTCCTCATCGTATTCATCGTTTATCTCGCCTACGATCTCCTCGAGAATATCTTCGAGAGTAACAAGTCCACTTGTGCCTCCAAACTCGTCAACAACAATAGCCATATGAACTTTATACTTTTGGAATTCACGCATTAGATCGTCGATTTTCTTCGTCTCAGGAACAAAATATGGCTGACGTATAAGGCTTTGCCAACGGAAATTAGCTTGCTTTCCAATATGAGGTAGCAGGTCTTTCACATATAGGATACCACGGATATTGTCCGTACTGTCTTGATAGATTGGGATGCGACTGTAATTGTTTTCCACAATCGAGTTAAGCACCTCTCGGAAAGTGCTGCGTATGTCGAGACAGATAATATCTTGCCGACTGGTCATCACTTCTTTAGCAGTCTCATCACCAAAGCGGATAATTCCATGAAGAATACTTTCTTCGTCCTTAATCTCCTCGCGATCAGTGAGTTGTAAAGCATGCTCAAGATCGTCTACGCTAAGTACATGATTCTCTGCCTGCATTACTTTCGAAGCAATCGAGCCGCTCTTTAGAAGTATGTTCTCAAGCGGCCAGAAAAGTCTTCGTGCAATGAGAATATAGTTAACGAACATACGACAGAACTTCAACGGATGAAGGCGACTGTATAGCTTTGGCATTATCTCGCCAAAAAGCAAAAGAAGGAAAGTTAGAACGACAGTCGTAACAATGAATTGCAACCACAATGCTCCCTCACCGAAATGCACCAGACGGTCGATGATGAAATTGCACAACATTATAAGCAACACATTGATGAAGTTGTTTGTGATAAGTATAGTTGCGAGTGTACGTTCACCATCTTCGCGCAATTCAAGAATCTTCCTGTCGTCAGAACGCTTTTGAGCATCTAGTTCAGACAAGTCGGTTGGCGACAATCCGAAAATGGCTATCTCTGAACCGCTGGCAAATCCTGACATCAACAACAGCACGACTGCTGCAAAGATGCATAGAATAATGCCAACAGAAGGCTGTTCAAAAGTGATATATAAGAGATTATTCACAACGTCAACTTCTTTCAAAGATTAAAATGGGATGACATTGTTTTCATCATTATCATCGCCGGTGTTTTCTTCAACATTCTGCTGAGGAACTTCTTTCGGAGCGAGTGTCATCGATGTAAGCAATTCGAGCGACTCAGCAATAATCTCCGTAACATACTGACGCTGCCCACGATTATTGTCGTAAGAAGTGTAACGTATCTTTCCTATAACTATTACACGGTCACCCTTGTGAATATATTGCTCAGCCTTTTTGGCTAAGTTGCGCCACATAAGCACGTTGTGCCACTCTGTTCTCTCTGGCACCTGTGTTCCATTTTGCAGTGTGTATGCTCTCTCTGTCGTAGCAAGACGAAAGCGCGCAGTGGCTTGGTCAGCATCATAATAGCGAACCTCTGGTTCGGTTCCGACATTGCCAATAAGTATTACTCTGTTCATCAATAAACGAAAACAATTTATTCAAATAAATACCTATAACACTTTTATGAGAAGCTACTTACTATTTCCACATACCAAGATATGTGAAGCGGAAGTTCTTTCCTTTTGCTGATGGGAATTGCGAACGTGAATCTACCCGCGACTTCAGATAATCTACTATTCTCTCATAGCATTCCTGCCCGGATGCAGCTTTACAGATGGCTTCGTAGTGTGTGTCGCGATATTCGTATTTACCAGTGGTAGGAATAAGTACAACACGTTTGAAGTCAATGCTCCCTTCGTACCAGCCATAACGCTCTTCTGTGAGTCGTGTCACAACTCCCGAAATGAGTTCTTTCTTATCAATCATAGTTTGGGGTTTGCCGGAATGAATCGCTTTCTTATCCTTAAAATCCTGCATGGTTTCAGCCGTTGTCTTTATGACGATGAAATAGACATGCGGGCGCACTTTATAGCGCTTTGGATAATATACATCGCCTTCAGCATATGCTCTGATGTCGTGCTCCATGTCGTCGCTAATCTCTATCTCGGGAATCGATTTCAGGAAGTCAATAGCTTCATCGATATTAAACACAAGTGCTTCTTTGTCGAAATATCTAAGGTATAAATTCATCGGAAAAACAATAAATTAAAAAAACTCACATACAATTAAACAAAAAATCCCTTCAAACCTCAGGGACGCAGAGCGGAAAACGGGACTCGGACCCGCGACCCCAACCTTGGCAAGGTTGTGCTCTACCAACTGAGCTATTTCCGCAACTTTCAATTAAAATGATTTTCGACTACATTCGCCATGTTTTAAGATGCTCGAAAATCTACAATCATTAAAATTCTATGTGAAGAGGAGGAGACTCGAACTCCCACGTCACGATTGACACTACCCCCTCAAAGTAGCGCGTCTACCAATTCCGCCACCTCTCCATCATATTTTAATATTCTGAACAAAGTAGTGCCCAGAACAGGACTCGAACCTGCACACCTCTCGGCACACGCACCTGAAACGTGCGCGTCTACCAATTCCGCCACCTGGGCATT